>JACIWT010000018.1 GCA_014360825.1 Chloroflexota bacterium
CAGGGGGCGCACCTCGGCGGGCGGAGCAGTCTCCCGTCGGCGCTGGCGAATGAAATGCGCGCCAGCCCTCCCGGCCAAGGCCACCACGATGACTACCAGGAGGCCACCCAGAAATTGGATCAGGACCTGCAGCCAGAAATCCATCCCAGCCTCCTTCCGTCAGCGGTTGCGCAGCGGATGAACGGATCTCCGCCGGCAACCCGTTCTGCTCCCCAAACCCGTGCTGCTACCAGGATACCACGAATGCGGCGGGTTGTCAATGCGAATGAGAACAGCCCATCCTCCCGCAGGTTGTGAACCCGCGGGAGGATACCCAGTCCCGCAGGGACTTCCCAACCGTAGCCGTCGCACACGGGCGATTCTATTCGACGGCGGGGCTGTGCAAAAGCAGCCGTCGCACACGGGCGATCCCATTCGACGGCTGCCCCCTCTCCGCCCCACCCCGACCCTCCCCGTCAACGGGGAGGGGGAACGAGAGGGGGTGGCCGCAGGCCGGGGGTGAGGTCCATCCGCTCAATGCGTTCCCCGAATCCGCTGACAGCCATCCAGCGCAAGCCCGCTTCGTCGGGCAGTAAAACTGCCCGAGAACGGAGAGGTTGTGAACCCGCGGGAGGATGCCCCAGTCCCGCAGGGACTTTCTACTCGTAGCCGTCGAATTCCATTCGACGGCGGACCTGCCCGAGAACGGATACCAGCCGGCGGTTGAAACCTCCTCCCGGGCCTTCGACCACACGTCCCCCTGCGGGGACGCAATTACCCGTCCGCGCAGGCGGACGGCTGGCGCGCAGCGTCCCATAGGCGCGATTTCAATCGCTAACCCAGGGGGTGAGGGCTACTCCGACATCCGCCGCAACGAAGGCACTGCCAGCGCAACGCCCATCGCAAACGTCAGACTAATGGCAGCCCCAACAGCCACCCCTGCCGTGGGACCGAACACCTGAGCCAATGTTCCCGCCTGCAATGACCCGAAAGGCGCAGTCCCGAAGAACATCAGAGAATACACCGCCATCACCCGCCCGCGCAACTCGTCCGGGACGATGGCCTGGATCAACGTGTTGCCAGTGGCATTCTGGGTCACGAAAGCGAAGCCCACGAGGGCCAGAAATCCCAGTGAAAGGGAAAAGGACCGGGAGAAGGCAAAGAGTAGGAGGGCGAGCGGGAAGAGGACACTGCCTGCCATCAACAGCAACCCCTTGCGGCGGAACTGTGCCAGAGAGGCCACGGTTAGCGAACCAATCAGCGCCCCCACGCCCAACGCGGCGTTCAGTGCTCCCAGACCCGTCTCCCCCACGCGGAGCACATCCGCCGCATAGACTGGCAGCAGCACCGCGTACGAGAACCCGAACAGCGTGGAGACCGCTACCAAGATGATGATCGCTCGGATTAGCGCGTGCCCTCGAATGTACTGCAAGCCCTCGGCAATCTGGACCATCAGCGGCTTGGTCAGCGGCGTCGGATGTGGGTCGGGCAACCGCATCCAGGATAAGGCCACGATCACGGCCAGGAAACTCACCCCGTTGAGGCCAAAACACCAGGCCGGCCCCAAAGCCGCCAACACCACCCCGCCCACCGCCGGGCCCACAATCCGGGCCAGATTGAAGATCGTCGAGTTCAGGGCGATAGCGTTCATCAGGTCTCGCCGGTCATCGACCATCTCCACCGCCAGCGACTGCCGGGCCGGGGCATCGAAGGAGTTGGCGATGCCCAGGCCGAAGGCCAAGAGCCCGATATGCCAGACCCGCAAGGCGCCTGTCGCCGCCAGGATGGCCAGGATAAAGGCGAGGATCATCATGGCGGTCTGGGTGGCCAGCAGCACTTGCCGCCGCGAGACCCGGTCGGCCAGTGCTCCGGCCGGGAGCATCAAGAAGAGCGTGGGAAAAGTGCTGATGAACGAGATGGTCCCCAGGGCCAGTTCAGAGCCGGTGAGCAGATAGACCACCCACCCTTGGGCTACCGATTGCATCCAGGTGCCCATCAACGACACCGTCTGACCCACGAACCAGAGCCGGTAGTTTCGGTGTCGCAATGCAGCGAAGGTGGATGGCCAGCGCCCAGGAACCACGATTGCGCGAGAGCGCCATCGGATGTTCAAAGGCGGTGCAACCCTTTCTACAACGAGGAATTCCCCCGCGCGAAGGGGGCGCACTGGGTAACCACCATCGTCCCCCTCGCACACGGGCGGATAGCACAATGATAACGGAAAGTGCGCGCTTGGTCAAATGCGCGGCGGAAAAGTCCCGCAGGGACTTCCTACCCGTAGCCGTCGAATTCTATTCGACGGCGGGACTATGTAAACGCAACATCCGGGTGGATTCATTCGACGGCGGGGCTATCAGCGGATGGCCTACGGCATAGCGCCAGACTTCAGACTTCCGAAGTTTCAGAAACTTCGGAAGTCTGGGGGCTCATCCGCTCATCCGCTACCTATCCGCTGATAGCCATCCAGCGCAAGCCCGCTTCGTCGGGCAGTAAAACTGCCCGAGAACGGAGAGAACGTAGCCGTCACATCCCCTACCAGCCGGCGGTTGAAACCGCTCCTCGCGGGCCTTCGGTCAAACGTCCCCCTGCGGGGACGCAATTACCCGTCCGCGCAGGCGGACGGCCGGCGCGCAGCGTCCCATAGGCGCGATTTCAATCGCTAACCCAGAGGGTGAGGGTCATCCGCCCATCCGCCGCCTACCCGCCGACCGCCGTCAGCCGCACCCGCGCCCCATCCCGCACGGTGCGGAATCGCGTGGCATCGCCGGTGACGCGCCCCAGGATGTTGACCGGGCTGTAGGCACGAGGGCGCTCGTCGGTGCTGGCCGGGGTCGGCCCGAAGAAGATACAGAAAGCACGCCCCAGCGGCCAATAGCCCAACTCGCCCACTTCCACCTCGGCACGGGCGTCGGGCTCCTGCTCGGCCAGCACTGGGATCTCGAAGTAGATTTCGTCGCCCCAGGTGTTGGCCACTCCCTCGATGGGCAGGGCGTCCCAGACCCGTCGCGCGGTGGGGCTCTCGTTCAGTTCCGCCGGCAGCGATACATCCCCGGCGGAGATCAGGATGGTCTTCACGGTGTGCACCTCCCGCTCACACCCGGATGGGCAACCGCAAGCGGCGCAGCAGAATCCCCAGTGGCCCGGCCAGCACGCGCCCCGGGGTCAGGCCGCCACCAGCCGCCCGATTGCCGTAGATGTCGTAGTGCACGATTTCCGCCAGCGGCTTGCGCGGCGGCGGAGGCGGGTCTTCCGCCGGGAAGCCCACTGTCAGCAAGCCGATGATCTCCATGTGGTCCGGCACTTTGAGCACCGCGGCGATCGCCTTGCGGTCCAATCCCCCGATCCAGCAGGTCCCCAGCCCGAGCGATTTCGCCTGCAGCATCATCTGTCCCCCCGCCAGCCCCACATCCTCATGCAAGAACTGGCGGTAGGCCGGGTTGCTGCGGTCGCCACACAGGACGATGAGCAGCGGTGCCTCCGCCGCGTGTGCCCAGCGGATGACGGCGACGCCGGCATACTGCGCCACCTGCCGACGGACCGCCTCATCTCGGACGACGATGAAAGCCCACGGCTGGCGGTTGCCGGCCGAAGGAGCCCACCGGCCAGCCTCCAGTATCTGCTCCAGCATCTCTTCGGGCACCGGGTCTGGCCGGTAGCGACGGATGCTGCGCCGCGTCTTGAGCAGAGTCAGTACGGATTCGGGGGAGATGGGTTCATCGGTTCGAGACATACTCACTCCTTTCACAGCCGACCCCTGAGAATCTGCCAGAACACCGCTGGCGATACTATTGGAATCCCCTGGAAGGTCTCTAAGGCTTTCAGGTCCTGATCACCGCTCACGATGTAATCCGCCTCCCCTTCCAGGGCACAAACCAGGTATTTGCCATCGTGAGGGTCTGCGGCCACTCTCTCCAACTGATGCTCCGCCGGAGTCAGGAGGGCTGTTCCCCTGAACAGGGCTACCAGTTGATCTATTTGGCAGTCATCGAGCCCGTGACGGACGCGCAGTTTCGGATAGCGCAGCGCGCCGGCAATTTCTTCCAAGATGGGCTTGGAGATGCAGAGAATAAAGCGCTCTTCGCGCCAGGCATGGATCAAGCGGGCCGGTATCCCCTGTGGTGACAACAGCCCACTGATGAGAACACTGGCATCGAGGACGACACGAAGCATGGCTAAGAGGCGGTACTGTGGTCTTGACTAGCCCGGGTCGCCCCGATGGCCTCGGCTATTTCGGCGTCGAGGGTCTCAGGTGAGACATCCTTATTCCGCTCGTGGATCTGATCCACGAGGGCGAACAACTTCTGTCGGTAGCCCTGCAGCCGTTCGTAATCCGCTGGCGGCACCAGGACGGCCACCGTCTTTCCTCGGCGCTGGATGAGGAATCGGCCCCCCTTGGAACTCACGTCGTCCAGGATCTTGCCCAGGGCCTGTTTCAAATCCTGCGAACTGACCACTCTTTCCATTCGTAACCTCAGGCATTTAGTATGAAACGTACGTTTCGAACGAATTATACCCCATTGGTCGAAGTCTGTCAAATGAGCAAATGGTCCCCGCTCAGGAGTTAGAGGATGACGTGACAAGAACGGGGAGACAAGGCCCCCCATCTCCCCATCTCCTTGTCTCCTTGTCCCCTTCTCCCCTTGTCCCCTTGTCTTCTCGTCCCCCCGCCTCCTCGCTGTCAATGACCCATCACTTTTGGAACCGTGCTTATGTCTCGCAAATCCCGCCCCCTGACACCGCCCCGCTATATCCTTGTCCCCAGCGCCCTTCATTTCGAGCAGCCTCGCCTGCCCGACTACCTCCTCTGCACCTACGAGGTGGTACTTGCCCTGGCCTGGGCGAATGATTATGTCAAAACGCCGCCCGTCTCAGCGGCGCAATTGGCAGCCTTCCGGGGCGTGTCCGAGCGCACCATACGCCGCCATCTGGCAGAACTGGAGCAGCGCCGCTATCTGACTGTAGAGGGGTCCCGAGCGGCATTGGAGCAGGTCTATTATCCCCAAGTTCGCAGCGCAGTGGGCACCGCATCCAGTCCGAGTCGCAACGCGCCACCCCAGGCGAGGCACACAACTCCCGATGATCCCCACTCGCGGACACGCGTGACGACATCGGACACCGGTGACCGAGGTATTGGGAATAATCATGCTGCTGCTGGTGATAGAGATTCAGTCCCCGAATCAATACCGCAGCAGCAGCAAATATTCAGCCTCCTGACCGATTTCGGCATCGAACGGGCCAAAGCGCGGGAATTGGTGCGCAAGGGGGTCTCGCGGCGGGATGTGGAGGGCTGGATCGCCTATGCCCGGCTGCGGACCAAGCGGGGGGATAACCCTGGCGGGTTGGAAAATCCCCAGGGTTTCGTGGTCTGCCGCCTGGAACAGAGACTGCCACCGCCGCGCCTGAGCGCCGAGGAACAGAGGGCGCTACGCCTGCTGGACCACCCAGAGGAGGCATACATCACGGGAAAATACGCGAAGTACATCCGGCATTGAGGGGATGGGGGCAAGGAGACGGGGAGAAAGGGGGACAAGGAGACAGTGGGTGGCCGAAGGCCAGGGGTGAGGCCCACCGCAGTCCCGCAGGGACTTTCTCGTGCGCTCCCCCGCAGTTGCACTGCGGGTCGCACAAGCAATCGCGGCGGAAATGAGCGGCAGTGCAACTGCCGCAGAACAGCAGTCGGGCAGTAAAAACTGCCCGAGAACGGAGAGTCCCGCAGGGACTTTTTAACTCGGAGCCGTCGAATTCTATTCGACGGCGGGGTTTCCCAACCGTAGCCGTCGCACACGGGCGATTCCATTCGACGGCGGGGCTATCAGCGGATGGCCTACGGCATAGCGGATAAGCGGATGTATACACCCCCCATCCGTTCATTCGCTACCCTATCCGCTGACAGTCATCCAGAGCGGGTATGGAAACCTGCTCTGCCACTCCCGGGCGCACACGGGCGATCCCATTCGACGGCGCGACTAATAATATCCCCTGCCCCCGCAGGTCTGGCAGGGCGCGATGCTCCCCAGCGGCTTGCCCGTCCCCCGGCATACAGGACATGTTCCGGCGGTCCATTTATGCCCGGCAGCGCACTCGTGGGGTAGGGGGTGGCCCTTCTCTTTCTTGCACACCCCGGCACAACCCTCCAATTTCGCCGGACATGGTTGGCGACAGAACTTGGTTTCCATCGTCACTCCTTTCGCGTCGCAGAACCCACCCCTTCGCTGGCTCCCGTAGTGGGCTTTCGCCAGCGGACTTTGCCCAGCCGCAAGCGGTCCGGTGGCAGAAGATAAATGAGCGGCGCACCCATCAGCATCACCACGGCGCTGACGATGAAGGCCCAGCGTAGCCCAAACAGGTCGCCCAGGGCCCCCACCGCCACTACGATCGCCGAGCGGATGATGAAATTCAGCGACATATACACCCCATTGGCCATCGCCCGGTTCTCGGGGAAGTTCTCTTGCACCAGAGCCATGACCACGGGCTCATTGGTGAGCAGGACGAAACCGAGCGCCAACAAGACCGGCATCTGCACCCAGCCTGAGGCAGCCAGAAACACAAAGAAGAAGACCGGCGTCGCCACCTGAGAGATGGTGAGGACGAACCGGCGACCAAGTAGATCGCTCATCGAGCCACCGAAAAGAGCGCCCACCACGGCCGCCGCCTGCAACACGGAGAGAGAAGCGCCCGCAAGCCAAAAATCCACGCCCTCCTCGGTGAGAAAGGTGGGCAGATAGACGGTGAGCGCGGCGACCATAAAGGCGCGCATCACCAGGATGCCGATCAGCGGCGCTATAACCGGGCGCATGAGGCGCAATGCCGAATGCCACGGAACCCCCTCTTCACTGCGGGCTTGCGGAGTCGCTGGCAGGTCCTTGAGCCGGAAATAGAGCGCCGCCGAGGCGACCAGGCCCGCCACCATCAGCCAGGGCGTGCCCCGCAGGGACAAACCCCGCAGGGCAGTGACGATCACGAGGGGCCCCACGGTGCGGCCGATCTCTCCCCCCACCATCCAAATGCTCATACCCCTGCCCAGAGTACGTCCCGACAGGCGGCCCACCATCGCCGGCGCGATGGCATGAAGTCCCGCCGAACTGAGGCCAGCGGCCATCAAGAGCAGAGCCAGCACGGCATAGCCCGGGGCGATGCCCAGCAGGCTCATCATCGCCGCGGTGGTTGCAGGAGCCAGGATGACCACATAGCGCAGGTTGATGCGGTCCGCCAGGTGTCCGAAGAGGGGCTGAAGCAGCGATGGGACCTGCATGATGAGCGACAACAGGCCCGCCTCGGTCCTGGACAGCGATAGATTGGCGATGAACGCCGGTAAGAGGGGTGGCAAGAAGGCAGTGTAGGTATCGTGCACCACGTGCACCGCCGCCATCGTCAGCACGCGGTCCGTTTGGAAGCGCTCCCCCTCTGCAGCCCCCGCGATAACCACGGCTCCGGCCGTCGATCCATCCTCCACATCATTGTTTGTCATCGGTGTCACAACATCTTCGGTCAAAGAAGCACCTCTTCAGGCCAGGGATTTTGTTTTGAGGTCCCCCAGAGTACGCTCACGTATTGGATCGAGAATAGGTCCTGTATCACATGCAGCCAGTAGGCACCCCTATCCGAAAGGACGATCTCATCCCCGCCATCCCTCAGGAATCCCAAAAGGGACAGGGGCTTCACGTAGCCGCCATAGACCTCGTCGAACTCCACCCCGAACCTCTTTTGGAAATCGCTCCTCCTGAACCTCGTCCCATAAACCCGCCAATAAAGCCAACCCGCCATCTGCATCCTCTCCGACAACTCCATAGACAAGGCGATCGGCATCCTCCCGTTCTCCAGAGCCGTAATATACTCCAGAACGTGGAAAGTATTGAAATAGAGGACGTCTTTCAGATAAGACCCACCGCTCGCCCCCAGACCCACGTAGAGGGGCACTGTTACCGAGCAGTACTTGGGGACACCACGCCTGGTGAAAGCCCAAACCGAGGTCCTCTCAAAACCCGCGGCATAAAAGATATGCTCCAGGACGGCGAGCATCTTCCGCTTCTCGAAAACGCTGGTGCGTGGATAATTCCTCTCCCTCGAGATCTGCGCCCATTGGGTATAAGGGAAAGTGAAGAGGGGATAAGCCGCCACTTGGTCCACGCCCATCTGGACCAAATCGCGGCCCGCCTGCTCGACTTCGCGGCAGGTCTGATGAGGCAGGGCGAAGATGAAGTCGGCGTTCACGCATCGGAAATCCCTGGCTACGGCGCGCCCGACCGCTGCTTTGACTTGTTCGACGGTGTAAGGACGGCGCAAGGCTTGCAGGTGATGGTCCTGGAGGGCCTCCACCCCAATACTCAGGTGCTTTACCCCCAGGGAACAGATGACATCGAGGTTGTCCGCAGTGAGATCGTTGGGGTGGCTTTCCAAGTGGATGTCGCATTGCATATGGAGAGCCGCAAAGAGATGCTCCAGAATCTCGGCCAGGCCGCTGTGGAGCATCGTGGTGGGGGTCCCGCCACCGATGTAAAGGGAAGTCACGGGCTTCCTGCCAATCAGGCCCGCGTAGGCGTCTATCTCGCGAATGACAGCGCGCGTGTACCGCTCCGCCAGTTCGGGATGATAGATCTCCTTGTTGTAGGGGCAATAGGGGCAGATCTGGCGACAGAAGGGGATGTGCAAGTACAAGCCGAATTCGTCTATCTCCTGGAACTTGCTCTCCAGCGGCGGGATTCTCCTCTGCAGGGCAAGGCGTCGCTCTTTGGTCAATGCCCTCCGGAGTTGGTTCCGGACGAGGCTTTCAAGCCACATGGGTCTCCTCGATTCGACGGTGATGCAACCTCATCCCCGGCCTGCGGCCATCCCCTCTCCGTCAACGGAGAAAGGGTCGGAGGGTGAGGGCTATCCGTTCATTCAGCTAAGCCTTGCGAAGGTTCGGAACCTTCGCAAGGCTACACCTTCCGTAGCCGTCGCACACGGGCGATTTCATTCGACGGCGGTAGGACACAACCTCACCCCCAAAACTCCTTTGTCAGGCAGTAAAACTCTTGTTCTCAGGCAGTAGAACTGCCTGAGAACGGAGCCGGGGGTGAAGGCTACTCCCCGCTCAGCCGTTCCCGATACCAAGCCAGGAAATCGCCCGGTGTGCCTACCGGGAATGACACCGCGCCCTTCAGAACGGGATTATTCAAAAAGTGCTCTCGGTCCAGGGTGACGAAGTAATCCGCCGCGGCCGACCAGGCAGCAGCCAACACCTGCGCATCACCCCGGTGGTTGGTAATAGGTTGGAAGCGCTCCACAACTTCCGCTGTCGGCAAGGGCACTATTTCAGCACGGCTCCGGTCCAACAACATGGCCAGCAACCCCAGTGCATCAGGCGCTTTGCGGCGCAGTGCGCCTTCGGCCTCCGCAAGCACCTGGGGACTGACCAGCAACCGGATAGCCCCAGCCTCGCCCAGTTTCAGGATCATGCGGGCCCCTCCCTCGACCGACCAGATGCCTGCAAACAGAGCGCTGCTGTCGAGGAATACCTTAATCCTGGCCAGCATATCGGTCACGCTCTTCCCGCAGGGCTTGCAATATGGTCTCCAGCGTTTCACCTCGCTCAATGAGCGAATGGGCCAGGCGGTCAGCCAAAGAATCTATCTCGGAGCGGCGCGGGCTGAGGACAAACACTCCGCCCAGGTCCAGTAGGGTAAAGGTATCACCGGGGCGCAGATGGTACTGCGCGCGCAGCGCCTTCGGCACCACGAGCACTCCCCGCTGGGCCATCTGTATCGTCATGGTATCTGACACGACCTACCTCCTGACATTCTTATTTTCTGACAGACAGTATATCAGAAGGAATGTCTTTTGTCAACCACGCCTACAGGCACTCGAAACCGCCTCGAATGGGCCCAGGCCAGGCATCCTCCGGCGGGGATGCAACGACAAGCCGTCCGCGCAAGCGGACGGCCGGCACAGATGTGTCTCCAAGCGCGATCTCAATCGCCAATCCGGAGCAGGTATGGGTACCTGCCCCGCCCACCGCAGTCCCGCAGGGACTTTCTAAACGTAGCCGTCGAATTTCATTCGACGGCGGGGCTCGGCAACCGTAGCCGTCGCACACGGGCGATTCTATTCGACGGCGGGGCTCGGCAACCGTAGCCGTCGCACACGGGCGATTCATTCGACGGCAGAGCCTCCCGCAGGTTCACAACCTGCGGGAGGATACCGCCCCGGCCTGCGGCCGCCCCCTCCCGTTCCCTCCCCGTCGACGGGGAGGGTCGGGGTGGGGCGGAGAGGGGGTCGGGGGGTGAGGTCCACCCATTCAACCCGTTCCCCGAATCCGCTTCAGCGCCTGCTCCGCCGCGCGGGCGTAGATAGAGGCGGGGAAAGCGTCTATGGCCTGGTTGAAGCGGCGGATGGCTTCGGCCTCCTGGCCCAGGCGCTGGCAGGCCAGCCCCAGGTTGTAGAATCCCGCCGCCAGATACTTGGCTCCCAGGCGGGTCGTCTCCTGGGCCAGCGCTTCCGCCAACGACGCCCGCGCCTCCTCCGGCGCCCCCATCAGCAGTTGCGTCACCCCGCGGTTGATGAGCACGATGCGACGGCCGACATCGTCTGGCCTCAGACGCATGGCCAAGCGAAAGAGGCCCAGGGCCGACTCATACTGCCTCCTGGCAGCGAGCGAGTTGCCCAGGTCCACCAACAGGCGCACGCGCATGGTGATGAGATACAAGAGGACGAGGAAGAGCAGGGGATGAAGTGGCGCTACCACGTAAGAGTAGGCAGCGCCCAACCCGGTGAGAACTAGCGCCTCCACGGTGAACTGGCTGGCCAGTCCCTCCCGGCGCAACTGGGAGAGGAGGCGGAAGGCGAGGGTGAACAAAAGTCCGACGAGGAGCAACAGCGCAACCGGGGATATGGACATAGACGACTCCTTCTCTAAACACCGCAACGCCCGCTGGCGTGGGCTGTAAGTCGGCTTTAGCCGACTTTGCAACCCGTAGCCAGGGGATAAATCCGCTGGCGTGGAGGAAGAACGAACAGTTGCCCCCTAACTCCGGTGGCGATGGCAACAGCCTTGCGATGGCAATAGCCTTGCGAAGGTTCGGAACCTTCGCAAGGCTCAGAGATCCAATCTGTAGGACAAATTGTCAATTTGTCCTACCTTCGCCCTTACGCGAACAGGTGTTGGGCCATGCGCTCCAACATCTCGGTGCCCCGCACCTCGGTCTCGAAGAGGGGCAACAGGGCGCGGACGTCGGGGAAGGAGCGCCAGATCTCCTCCATGTAATTCTCTTGCATGGCGATGCGGTTGCGCACGAATTCCGGCGCGTCTTCGCCCACCGCCGCCTTGTCAATGAGCATGTTCACCACTACCCCACCCACCGGGATGCCGAAATCCTGGAACCAATTGATGAAGCGCTTGATCACGGCGATGGGCAGGGCCTCAGGGAGGGTGACGAAGAAGAAGGCCGTCCGTTGGTCATCGGTCAACAGCCTCTTGGCGCGTTCCATCCGGACCCGCAGGTTGAGGAGATACTCCATCAGCGGGTCCTTCTCCTCCTTCTTGCTGTAGGAGAGGAGTTCCCGCAGGGACTTAGCCTCCTCGCGGCTCTGCACCATCTTGTTCACCCACATGGAATAGACGCTGGTCATGCCCAACAGCCGCCGGGCGTTGGCGGTGGGGGCCGTGTCGAAGACGTAGGCCTCATACTTGTCCTCGAACATGAGGTCAATCATGTTCTCGAACATAGCCGATTCCTCGAAGGCTGGGTTCATAGTGGCCGACTCGACGAACTCATCGGCCCGGGTCTTGATGTCGGCGTACTTGAGGAACCATTGGATCTTCTCGGTCAACTCGACTTTGGAGCGGGCGATGGTGTCCTTGGTGTCAATCTCGTAGGCCAGGAGGTTGGGCACTCCTCGCACCGGAGTGGGTGCACCGAAGACGTTTTGGTCTAAGAGGCCGGAGAGGGAGTGCACCGGGTTGGTGGAAGCGAGCAGCGTGTGCTTTCCCTGCCGAGCCAGCCACAGCGCCGTCGTCCCGGCCATCACTGTCTTGCCCACCCCGCCCTTGCCACCGAAGAAGATATACTTCATCTCTGGGTGCTCGGCGAGAAATTGACGCATTGTTTTCGCAATCATCTTCTCAACTCCCAAACAGGGCCTGGGCGACTTTGCTGATCATCTCCAGGCCAGTGATATCTCGCTCGAACTCGGGCACGCGCGCCACCACCGCATCGCCGAAGGTCGCATCTATCTGCTTGAGGTATTTCTCCTGCATTTCGATGCGGTGGCGCAAGTAGTCGGGGATATTCTGCTGGGCCAGTTCCGGCGGGATGACGCGGTTGACGATGTAACCGCAGATAGGCACCTGGTATTTGGCAAACAACCCCGCCGCCTTGAGCGTGTCGAGGATGATCATCTCCTCGGGCGTGACCACGAAGAAGAAAGCCGTCCTCTCCCGGTCGGTGAGGATGCTGGAGGAGGTGTTGATCCGCTGTTTGATGTCTTGCAACTCGGCCAGGATCAAATCCTCCTCGGTCTTCTTCTTGCGTTCCAGGATGGCCGCCACCTGGGCGTACTCCTGCATTTCCTGGCGCAGGCTGGTGATCTTATCAATCCACTCGTCGTAGATGCTGGCCATGCTCAGGTAATAGAGGGCGTGGCCCAGGGGCACCAGGTCGTAGATGTAGTAGTCGTACTCCCCGCCGACCACGATGTCCACCACGGCGTCGAAGATGGCGCTCTCCTCCATCGCCGGCTCGGCTGCGGCAGCCTGGATGTAGTCCTCGATCTCCGCCGGTATGGCGTCGAGGCCGTACATATCCAGGATCTTCTGGCGGATCTCCTGCTGGTAGTCCTTGACGTGGCGGTCGGCGTCAATCTCCTGGGCAAAGAGTTTGGGGATGATCTCCACCGGCCCCTTGCCGAAGATGTCGCGCTCGAAGATGTCGGAGAGGGAAGCCTGGGGGTCCACCGAGAAGACCAGCACCTTGTAGCCTTGCTGGGCCAGCCAGTAGGCGGTGGCGGCGGAGAAGGTGGTCTTGCCCAGGCCGCCCTTGCCGCCGAATTCGATGTAGCGGCGGTTGGGGCACTCTTCAAAGAATTTTGCTAGTGACAATATGTCCTCCTTTCAAGATGCGAGATGCAGGATACAGGATGCAAGATGCGGGATGCAGGATGCAGGATGCAAGATGCGGGATGCAGGATGCGGGATGCAAGATCATCGTTTGCGGTATCGGTGTTGTTGCCCGGACGAGAGAACAAGGGCAGCGATGATTTCATCGAGCAGTTGGAGCCGGTGCTCGAACGTTTCTGGGCTGAGGAAGTGGCGGCCACGATAATACCAACCGCGGGATTCACGGGCGGAGCCCAAAGCGATGCGTTGAAAATAGGCGTTCTCTTTGCCGAAGCCGCGTCCATGCCCTTCCTCGATGTTGGCGCAGATGGAACCAACGGCGTGAATCAACTGCTGGGCGATCACCCTGCCACGCGGGTCTTTCACCATCTGATCGCTGTCTTCCCACACCAGATCGGAGAGCAAGAGCGCCTTCGGATAGACCTGGAAGTTCCAGAGCGGCTCTCGCTTGATGCTTTCCGGCACCTGCGCCAACCACTTCTCGTAGTTGCTATCCCCCATCTCCTGCCCCCTGCTTCCTGCCTCTTACCTCTTACCTCTTGCCTCCTGCTTCCTGCTCCTTGCCTCTTGCCTCTTGCCTCTTGCCTCTTTCTACGCAAGTGCGTCGGTCAGGTCGCGCTCGCGCAACATGCGCCGCTTCCAGGTGGAGATCTGCGGCACCACGTAGGGCAACAGGCGTAGCGAATAGTAGGGCGGCAGGATGGGCACCCCTAATAGGTCGCCCATAGTGATGAGAATGAACAGATGCTCCATGCTGCCCCTGGTCTTGAGGGCGTAGCGGGTCATGTCGTGGCCGGCCATTCCGTAGAGGAACTCCTTGGCCGAACGACCGAACCGTGCCAACGCGCTCTCTTGCTTCTCTTCCTCTTCTTCAGGCATTTTCATCTCCTTTCTCTATCCTCACGACCTGGCGAGGGTTCGCCAGGCTCCCAGACAGTTCACGAAGATTTCTGCTCTTGCAGTTTCTCGCGTCTCACTTCCCCACCTTCACCGTAATCCCCAGGTGGTCCGACGCGGTACTGCGCGGTATCACCAGATCGCTGACCTTCAAGTCGGGCGAAAACCAGATGTAATCAATGCGCACCTCCGGCTTGTGCGCCGGCCAGGTGAGCCCAGTCCCCGCCCCGATCTCGGCGAAGGCATCTCGCAAGCCCGCGTCGCGCAGGATGGCGATTTCCTTCGCGTCCGGTGTGGCGTTCAGATCACCGAGCAGAACCGTGCTCGGGCGCCGAGCCCAGAATCGCACCAACTCCGGCGCTTGCTGCTGGCGGATCTCCGTGTCCTCTTCCACGTCATGCCAGTGCGTGGCGATGAACAGCAGTTCCTCGCCCCCGCCCACGTCCATGCGTGCCCACAGGAAGCCGCGCTTCAGGGCGAGGGTACGCGGCGGCAGCGGCACATTGCCCCATTCTACAATGGGGTAGCGCGATAGAATGGCATTCCCCCACACCGGGTCCGCCGTAGGCCCGTAGATGTATGGCATCTGCAACCGCTGTGAGAGCCACGTCAAAATGTCCACCGAACTGTCAATCGCCCAGCCGCGGGCGACCTCCTCCAAGCCCACGATGTCGGGTTGGGCTTGCTCTATCACCTGCGCGATGGCCTCCAGATCGAGGCGCCCGTCGGTGTTGAATCCGTTGTGGATATTGTACGTCATCACGCGCACGGGAAAGCCCTTGCCGGTGGTGGGCATCGGTTCGCGCCATCCGAGCGGCATAAGCAGGGGCACGATCAGCATGGCGGTAGCGAGGGCTGCGGGCGTCCAATCGGCGGACGGAGCGGGCTCGCGCGGCGAGACGTACACCGCAGCCAACGCTGCCAGACCGATCAGCGCGGCGGATAGCGGGGGCAGAATGGCGTTCGGGATGCCCAGCGAGATGTTGTAACTGATGTAGTAGATGAACGTGAACAGGACAAAGAGCAACCACCCGAACCCATTGGCCACCGTGGCCCGCCACAAACCGCCGTGCTCGGCTTCAGCGCCCAGACCCGCGAAAATCGCCGCCACCAGGGGGAAGGCCGCCACGTTGCCGATGAAGTACATCGCGGCGGCCGCGGCGCTCGAGGATTCGGAAAGCCACACTAGCGCAATCAAAAGTGCCGTGCCCACCCCCGCGCTCCACGGCTTGAGCGTCCAGCGCGTCCGCGCCAGACCGACCGCGTTCGCCAGCAAAATCCAACCCAGGGCAACCGGCTGCGCCCAACCGGTCAGGGCCGTGGCCCGGGCCACGTTCTGCAAGATGACAACGGAGAGGAAGATGAACGGCCCCAGCGCAGCAAGCGGTAAATTGCGGCGAAGACCCGAGTCGGTCGCTTTCGCCTCCACCCTTGGCGTTCGCGCCAATAGCCACCACTGCACCCCAACCGCAAACGCCACCAGGATCGGGGCGACGAATCCGTGCTGCCAACTCAGATCAAGGGTGCCGAACGCGCCGTGAACAGTTGTGTCGAGAGCGAAGCCGAGTAGGAAGCCCAAGCCAAACTGGCGCGTCGCGTCTCCGCCTTGCGCCCGTGTATGCGCCAGGTAAATCGGCAGGAAGAGCGTGAACAGGATCATGCCCAACATAGCCAGCGCCAGGTCAAGGGCTGGGCTGGCGGAGAATTGCTCGACCAGGCGCGCCAACCCTATGCCGCCCACAACGATGAGCAGGGCCAGTCGCGGTCCCAACAGGCGACGGAAAGCCGCCGCCAGGAACGCGGCCAGGAACGTGCCGATGGCAATGGGCCCCAGCATCAGGTAACTTAAGCCCACCGTGTCGCCGAGATACCACACGAACGACGGCAAGAGAACGCGCAGCATCTGCAAGCCAAACACTGTGGTCAGCGCCGGCAGCGCGAGAGCGGTGAGCACATCCCTCGTGCGTAGTCTCGATCCCGTCATGGCAGCTCCTTCCCTTTTTGTCTGAGTGTCGTAGTTATGTTACTCTCTTTCGCCCCTCAATGCAAATGACGCCGCTCCAACAGCCTTGCGAAGGTTCTAAACCTTCGCAAGGCTCGACACCCACGAATACGCCCTCTATCAACGGATGGCCTGCGGCATAGCGGATAAGCGGATGCACACGCCCAATCATCCGCTCATCCGCTATCTATCCGCTGATAGCCCATTTGGGGCAGGGGCGTCCGCGCAGGCAGGAGGATACAACCTCACCCCCAGCCTTCGGCCACCCCCTCTCCGTTGACGGAGAGGGGGCTGGGGGGTGAGGTCTCACCCCCCATACCTTTGCAGCACCCTGTAGATCGCATTTGTCCCGAAATCCACCGCCTCCACCGGGATGCGCTCGTCGGCGGCGTGCGCTATCTGCATGAAGTTGAAGCCCGCGGGCAAGTCCATCGGCGTGAAGCCGTACGTCTGGATGCCCAGACGGGAGAAGAAGCGGGCATCGGAGGTGCCCGTCAAAAGTAGGGGCACCGCTATGCCCTTTGGGTCGGCTTCGCGCAAAACCCCTGCCAGTGTGTCGAACATCCCCATATCCGGTTCCGCCGGGCCGGGGTCGTGGCGCACCAGTTCCAGTTCCACCTCCTGGCCGATGACCTCGCGCAGTTCGGCCATCATATCGTCGGGGGTGTAGCCGGGCAGCAGTCGCCCATCCAACTCCAAGACGATTTGGCTGGGGATCACGTTGACTTTCTCGCCGCCGCGGACGATGGTGGCATTGACGGTGTTGTGGAACAGGGGCTCAAATAGCCTCCCCCTCTCACCGAACAGGTGCAACAGACCGTCGGTCAGGGAAGGGCGAAGGAGTTGGCGCAGGGCAAATCCCGTTGGGAAGGGCAGGGCCTGGGCCATCTTCTCCATCATCTGACGGGTGACAGGCGTGATGTGCACCGGCAGGCGACTGCGATCCAACTGCTGGAGCAAGCGAGCCAGTTTGGACATCGCCCCACCGCGCATGGGCAGAGACCCGTGGCCGCCTGGCCCGCGCACGGTCGCCTTCAGCCAGCATATCTGCTTCTCCGACACCTGGATGAAGTAAAACTTCCGCTGGCCGATGTAGAAAGAACAACCGCCGAACTCGCCGAGGGCGTAGCGGATGCCGGCGAATTGCTCAGCGTGCTCTTCCACCAGATACTTGGCCCCATAGTCCCCACCCCCCTCCTCATCGCTGAGAATGGCAAGCACGACGTCCCCGGCGGGAGCAAGGCCCTCCGCCTTGGCTCGCAAGAAGGCTGCCAACATCATTGCCACGCCGCCCTTCATATCCAAAGCGCCCCGCCCCCAGATATACCCCTCCGCCACCCTCGCCTCGAAAGGCGGGTGCGTCCATTTCTGGTTGGCAGTCGTAACCACGTCCACGTGTCCGTACAACAAGAGCGGTGGTTGGTCCCCACGCCCTTTCAAGCGGGCGATCAGGTTGGGGCGGTTCGGGGCTTTGGCCAGGTGGGTGGTCTCAAAGCCTGCCTCGGTGAGCAAGCGATGGATGTAGGCCACGCACTCCGCTTCGTTGCCCGGCGGATTGGTGGTGTCAAAGCGGATGAGGTTTTGCAGCAACTCCAGCGGGCGTTGGTAGATGGTTTGGTTGTTGGTAGATGGCGCAGACATTTCTCTTCTCCTCAGATTATCCGTGAATGTGAGTCCTGTCGCCGAATGGGCTCATTCGACAGCGGGTCAATTCCATCCCAGGGCAGGTGTGGAAACCTGCCCCTGATATCTGTTCAGAGCAGGTATGGAAACCTGCTCTGCCATTCCCCGGTGCACACAGGCGCTTCATCCGTCACCAACAGGCGGCTGAAACCACTCCTACGAGGCTATTTGAAAAGTCCGTAGGACAAATTGACAATTTGTCCTACGTGTGCTCAATCCACCGCCTCGATCAGTTCGGCCAGGTCGGTCAGGTCACGCTCGCGCAGCAGACTCCGCTTCCAGCGGTGGAGGGCGGGCATCACGTAGGGCAGGAGGCGCAGGGTGTAGTAAGGCGGCAGGATGGGCAGGCCAATCATGTCACCGAAGAGGATGAGGGCAAAGAGGCGTTCCACTTCCCCGCGCTGGCGGCGCAGGCCCAACACCATATCGTGGAGGACCATCCCGTAGAAGATCTCGCCCACGACTCGCCGGGCAAGACGGATCTTTTCCCGAATGCTTTCGCGCATAGAAGTGCTCATCTGACCCTACCGCCGTAGGGACGACCCGGCGGATCGCCCCTACCCTTGCAGCGCCCATTCACAAAAATGGGAGGGCCGGGGGCTGCCCTCCCAGATTACAGAGCGAATTGCCGTCTGGAGACGGCTCCCACAAGCAGGCGACGACTCCTACGCTGCCTTCTCCGCTGCCTTGGCTCGCCATTTGCGTAGCGCCGCCAGGCCATCCTGGATGAGCATAACTGCCGCCACGATCAGCAGCAGGCAGATGACCCCGATGAGGATGTAGGCGATACTCGCCTGGACCGTCTTAGCGGTGGGCAGTTTGCGGATCAAGTTGTCATAGGCCACGAAGAGCAGGGCGGCGATGGTGGTGACGATCATGAAGATCGAGGGATAGAGAGCCCAGGTGTGCTTCTTCCCCTCCGATAGGAGCCACAAAGCCACCAGCATCAAGGCCAGCCCGGCCATCAACTGGTTGGCGGCGCCGAAGGCCACCCAGATGGTCAACCAGGGGATGATCCAGACGAAGAGAATGGTCAGGAGTAGGGCGATGATGGTACCCACGTGGATGTTTTTCATCACCGGCACCTTATCGCCCAGCAGTTCGGAACTGGCCACGCGCATGAAGCGCACCGCCAACTGCATGATGGTCAACCCCATGATGACCAGGAAGACGGAGCCGTAAGCCACGCCGAAGTCGTGGGGCACGCCGATGTGATCCAGGAAGCGGGCCAGCCCTTCAGCGAAGACTCCCAGCGCACCCGGCTTCGCCGCGTCCTGATAGGCTTTGAAACTGCCAAAGGCCACGGTGGCGGTGAGGAAGGAGATGGTGGCCAGGGCCATCTCCATGAACATCGCGCCGCCGCCCACGGGCAGGGCATCCACCTCGTTCTCCAACTGACGGGCCGTGCCCGAAGTGGAGACCAGGCTATGCCAGCCGGAGATGGCCCCACAGGCGATGGTGACGAAGAGCATGGGCCATAACGGTCCGGCACCAATGGTGAACTGGGTGAAAGCGGGGAAGTCACCCATGCCTGGCCGCCAGATGAGCATGCCCAGTATGCCGCCCAACATCCCCAGGGCGATGATCCAGAAGGAGACGTAGTTGACCGGCTGTGCCCAAGCCCAGATGGGTAACACCGAACCCAGGTAGCAGAAGATCACCACCAGCAACGTGCCGATGACCTGCGCCTGGGTATTGCCCAGGAAGATGGTGGGCGAGACCGCCTTGCCCTCTACCATACGGAACCCGTAGAGGGCGGAGAAGATGTTGGACACAGCGGGCTGCGTGCTCAGCCAGATACCGACAAAGGAGAGGACCACGGTAACCACCGTGGTGAGGATGATATCCCGCTTCCACTTGTAGGTCATCTGGCCGGCGAGGACGCCCATCAACGTTACGGCCAACATGCCGAAGGGCACTTTGGTGTTGACCATCAAGCCCTTGCCGATCAGGTTGCCGAAGGCGCCCATGATCAGCAGGATGTAGAAGTAGATGAAGAGCAAGAGGATGTTGCGGGCCCGGGGGGAGACGAGTTTGTAACTCAGTGCGCCCATGGTGTCGCCATCGCGGCGCGTGCTCATCATCATGCTGCCGTAGTCCTGCACCCAGCCGATGAAGAAGGTGCCCAGGATGATCCAGATGAGCGCCGGCAACCAGCCCCAGGCCACGGCGACGATGGGCCCGGTGATGGGGCCGAGGGCAGCGATGGATTTGAACTGATAGCCAAAGAGGACGTTGCGGCTGGCCGGGGTGAAGTCTACGCCATCCATGTACATCTTGGCGGGCGTTGCCTTCTTCGGGTCCGGCTGGATGATGTCCCGGTCAATGCGTCGGGCATAAAAGCCATAGCCAACAACAATGCCCAGCGCGGCCAATATCAAGACAACAATCGCGTTCATCGCTTTTTACCTCCTCTTGTTAAGAAGCGATTGAGCCAGCACAGTGGAAACTACTCGGGATTTGCCTTTTTCACCTCCTTTCGCCCCCGAACGAGTTCTGGCACGGTAATCGGATATTCGTGCCGGTATGTGCCGGCCTGCTTGGGCCGTCGCTGCTACACCTATTATAGCACGAAGTGAGGAGAATGTCAATAATCCGTAAAAAAGAAATCCGCGACTCTCCCATCCGGGCTGGCAGACGGCGGGCACAAATGTGCCTCCCCGGCATGACTTCGATTGCCAGCGAGGGGGTGAGGGTCGCCCAGACATCCGGGGCAGGTAGGGAAGCCGGCCCCTTCTCGGCGGGGCAGGTACCCATACCTGCCCTGGGCGAGGCTGGCGATTGAAATCGCGCCTGGGGGCACCGAGTGGTGCCAGCCGTCCGCCTGCGCGGACGGACATTTGCGTCCCCGCAGGGGGACGCTTGGCCGAAGGCCCGCGAGGAGCGGTTTTAACCGCCGGCTGTATCCGTTCTCGGGCAGTTCTACTGCCCGACGAGAGGGCCCCGCCGTCGAATAGAATCGCTCGTGTGCGACGGCCGCGGTTGCTGAGCCCCGCCGTCGAATAGAATTCGACGGCTACGGGTAGGAAGTCCCTGCGGGACTGCGGTAACCTCACCCTCAGCCTACGGTCACCCCTCCCGTTCCCTCCCCGTCGACGGGGAGGGTCGGGGTGGGGCGGAGAGGGAGATTGAGGGGGTGAGGTCCACCGCTCCGGGCGGGGCTGGAGAGAACAGTGGGAGCCGCCTCCAGGCGGCGATTGCGGGCCCCCTGTGTTGATAACTTTTGGTAACCGGGGGGTTCTATGGTAAACTATAGGGTAGAGTTTCCTAAGTAAGCAACCTCTCAGATCCACTGCAGCCGGTATGGAGTACGCTATATGGACAAATTGGAATCCAATCTCGGTTTCGAACTCATGTCTCTCCAGTTCAGAATCCGCGACTTTTTCTCGCCGCGCATGGGGATTCTGAGAGAAGTCGGGATCAAGTCAGGGGACCGTGTGCTCGATTACGGTTGTGGCCCCGGCAGTTACATCCTACCCCTCGCAGAACTGGTGGGCAGTGCGGGGGAAATCTACGCCCTCGACATCCACCCGCGCGCCATCAAGAAGGTCCAGAGAATTGCTGCGAGCAAGGGCCTGACCAATGTGAAAACTATCCACTCCGATTGCAACACAGGGCTGCCAGAGGGCAGCATAGACGTTGTTCTCCTGTACGACACCTTCCATGATCTCCACCAGCCGGATGAGGTGTTGCGGGAGTTGCATCGGGTGTTGAAGCCCGATGGCATCCTCTCGTTCAGCGACCATCACATGACAGAGGAGGACATCATCTCGAGGGTAACGGCCGGAAATCTGTTCAGACTCACGGCAAAAGGTCGGAGGACGTATAGTTTCGCGAAGGTAGGGAGCACTACATGAACAACAAACCAGACACCAGACGCATCCTCATCTACCTGGCCCTGGCTTTCAGCATCGCTTGGGCAATCGCGCTGGTCATATACCTGACCGGCGGACTGGTGAACAGCCCCCAACTCATCCCCGGCACCGGCATCACCCTGGCGACGGTGCTCCTGGCGACCGAGTATATGTGGGCCCCAACCCTGGCGCACATCCTCACCCGGATCCTCACCCGCGAGGGCTGGGCCGAGACGTTCTTGCGCCCCCGCCTCAAAGGGGGCTGGCCCTACTGGGTCGCCGCCTGGCTCCTGCCCGCTCTGATGACTATCTTGGGGATGGCCTGCTACTTCGCCCTGTACCCACAGCATTTTGACCCCTCGCTTGGCTTCGTCAGGCAGTTGCTCGGACAAATCGAGCGCCTCTCGGGGCAGCCATTTCCCATCGGCCCATGGGGGCTGGTGGCCGTGCAAATCGGCGCGGCCATCGTGATCTCGCCTCTCGTCAATGGCCTGTTCACCTTCGGCGAGGAGTTCGGCTGGCGCGCCTACCTGCAGCCCAAGTTGATGCCCCTCGGCAGGCGCAAGGCGATGCTGCTGATGGGCATCATCTGGGGAGTATGGCACTGGCCGGTGATTGCCATGGGGCATAACTACGGGCTGGGCTATCCTGGAGCGCCGTGGCTGGGCATGCTGGCGATGGTGTGGTTCACGTTGGTGGTGGGGACGTTCCTGGGCTGGGTGACCTTGCGGGCCGGGAGCGTCTGGCCGGCGGTGATCGGGCACGCCGCCATCAACGGCATCAGCGGCCTGGGGGTGTTGTTCGCGCGAGGGCAGCCCAACCCGCTGCTGGGTCCGTTGCCGGTGGGCCTCATTGGGTCGGCGGGATGGGCCGCGCTGGCACTGTGGATATTCCTGCGCCCTGAGGCGCTTGTTCCTCCGCGGGCGGGAGGGCAATGAGGATGAGCGCGATGGACAATCACCCCTGGGTACAAGAGTTCCCCGGCGCGATCACCGTCTGCGATCGCGAGGGGGTTATTCTGGCAATGAACGATCGGGCGGCGGAAGCCTTCCAGGCTGAGGGTGGCCGAAACCTCATCGGCACCAATGTGCTGGACTGCCATCCTGAACCGGCGCGCACCAAACTCAAGCGCCTCTTGGAGACCCGGCAGACCAACGTCTATACCATCGAGAAGGGTGGCGTTAAGAAGTTGATCTACCAGGCCCCGTGGTACAAGGATGGGGTGTACTGTGGCTACGCGGAACTGAGCCTGGAGATCCCTGGGGAGATGCCGCATTTCGTGCGGGATGCGTGAGACGGGATGCGTGAGACGTGAGACGTGATGCGTGATGCGTGAGGGGTGAGATGAGTACTACAGCCCAATCAAAGAAAGAAACGATCATTTCGGAACTCGTTGAAGCGCGGAAGATGATCTTAGAGGCCGCGTCGTCATTGCCCCCGGAAAAGCGAGACGAGGTCTTCCTCGGCATCTGGTCGGTGAGAGACTTGCTCGCCCACCTCGCCGGCTGGGATTTCACCAACCTGCAGGCGGCGCAGGAGATCCTCGCTGGCCGCCTCCCCGCTTTCTACGCCCGATACGACCACGATTGGCAAACCTACAACGCAGAATTGGTCTCTATGTACAAGAGGGACGACTTCGCCAGCCTTCTCGCCCTGGTGAAGGGCTCTCACCGCAGACTCATAGAATTCCTGCAGACCATCCCCGCCGATGAATTCGAGAGGAAACGGGGGCTGCGTTGGCAGGGACACGAGGTAACCATTGCCGGCCTGCTCGAAGTGGAAGCAGCGGATGAGAGGACGCACTACGCGCAGATCAGGGAGTTTGGAGGAGGAGAAAAATGACCACACAGGCGATTGACCCCGCAGAAGTTCGCTTTTTCAGCGGCAGTTCCAACCCCCAACTGGCCGCCGACATCGCTCACTACCTGGGTGTGCCGCTGGAGAAAACGCTGATCACCCGCTTCAGCAACGATAACCTGTACATCCAACTCGGCGCCAGCGTGCGCTCCCGCAAGGTGTTCATCGTCCAGTCGCTCTCCCCGCCGGTGAACGACCACCTGATGGAACTGCTCATGATGTTGGATATCGCGCGCGGAGCAGCAGCCACGGAGATCCACGCCATCATACCTTATTACTCCTTCGCCCGTTCGGACAAGAAGGACGCCCCTCGCATCTGCATCACCGCCCGGCTCATCGCCGATCTACTACAAACGTCCGGGGCCACCCACGTGATGACGATGATGCTCCACTCGCCGCAGGTGCACGGCTTCTTCAGCGTGCCCACCGACCCCCTCAGCAGCCGTCCCATTTTCATGCGCTATTTTCAGGAGCGCGATCTGTCGGGCACCATCGTGGTTACGCCGGATGTCGGGCAGGCCAGGTCGGCGGCTCGCTTCGCCGGGAACCTGGGCCTGCCAGTCACCACAGGCAACAAGGAGCGGGTCTCGGACACAGAGGTGCGCATTAGTGGCATCGTCGGCCAGCAGGTGCGCGGCTACAAACGGGCGTTGATCTACGACGACGAGATCGCCACCGGCAGTTCCGTCCTCGAACTCAGCCGCCTCCTGATCGAGCAGGGCGTGCAGGAGATCTGGGTGATCTGCACCCACGGCGTCTTTGTCGGGGGCGGGCTGGAAAGGCTCGTCGCCGTCCCGCAGATCACGGAGATCGTAACCACCGATACGGTGTACATCCCCGCGGAGAAGCGCCATCCGAAATTGCACGTCCTTTCCGTGGCCCCTATTTTCGGCGAGGCGATTCGCCGCAACTACTTGCGACAGTCCATCGGGGACCTGTTTGTCTTCGGCGAAGAGGCACCGTAGGGGGAGAGATCTAATATGGAGGGCAGGAAACCAGCATCGGCAGAGGCAACTACGGAACTCTCCTACTTTGATATACAGGCGTACTGGGGCGTCACCAAACACATGGGCGGCCTGAGGGCCACCGATGCGCTCACCGAATTGTGCCACATAGACGAGGACAAATACGTCTTGGAGGTCGGCTGCGGGGTTGGACTCACGTCCTGCTATCTGGCCCAGAAGTATGGCTGTTGGGTGATGGGCGTGGACATCTCCGAGAAGATGGTGGAATGGGCCCGCAGGAGGGCGGTGAGAAGGAGAGTAGAGGATAGAGTGGAGTTCCGGGTCGCAGACGCGCAGGCCCTGCCCTTCGAGGATGCCCTCTTCGACGTCGTGATTGGCGAGTCCGTAACGGCGTTCCCAGAAGATAAGCGGAGGGCAGTGAGCGAATACGTGCGGGTTACAAAGCCCGGGGGCTACGTGGGGCTCAATGAGGGCACTTGGCTGGAGACGCCGCCAGCCGACCTGGTCGAATACGTGAAGCGCACGATGGCCGGAGCGGAGTTCCTGACGCCTGATGGCTGGACGGAGTTGTTGGCGGGCGCTGGCTTGTCCGACATCGTGGCGCGGACCTACAAAGTCGGCGCACTCCGGCAGCGGCTGGATGAAATGAGCGGCTTGGATTTCGACGACCTATTGGACAGGCTGAGGGCCTGGGGCACTTTCTTTTCCCTGTACCTCAAGAACCCCGCTTTCAGGAGGTACGCCAGGGAGATAACGCCTTCCGCCAAGATCATCCGGGATTTGTTCACCTACTTGGGATATGGGATATATGTGGGCGTGAAGCGTGAGGCGTGATGCGTGAGGCGTGAGGCGTGAGGCGTGAGAAGTAAACATAACGATGGAGGAGCGATGAACGCCATCGAGGCCGAGGATCTGACCCGCACCTTCAATGGCCTGCGCGCCGTGGATCATCTCACCTTCGCCGTGGACGAGGGGGAGATCTTCGGCTTCCTGGGCCCGAACGGGGCCGGTAAGACCACCACGATTCGCTTGCTCACCGGCCAACTGCGCCCCACGACGGGCCGCGCCCGTGTGGCCGGCTGCGACGTGGTGCGCGAACGGGAACATCTCAAGCCCCACATCGGCGTGGTCTTCGAGTACCAGAACCTCTACGAACGGATGTCGGGCCGGGAGAACCTGGTCTTCAGCGCCCGGCTCTACGGCGTGGATGGACGGCGAGTGGAGGAAGCGCTGGAGCAGGTGGGTCTGCGAGAGCGGGCGAACGATCCCGTGGCGCGTTACTCCAACGGCATGAAGCAGCGCCTGCTCATCGCCCGGGCCTTACTCCATCGCCCCCGCGTGCTCTTCCTGGACGAGCCCACCAAAGGGCTGGATCCGAATGTGGCGCGGGAACTCCGCCGCTTGGTAGCCGAGTTGGCCGATCAGGGAATGACCGTCTTTTTGACTACCCATTATATGGAGGAGGCCGACCAACTCTGTGGCCGGGTGGCTTTTCTCGACCGCGGGCGCATCGTGGCCCTGGATACCCCCGCGCACCTGAAGGTTGCCTACGGCCAGCCTCTGCTGAAAGTAACGCTGGATGACGGAGAGCGTCTGAGCCTCGCTCTGGATGACCCCGCCGACGGGCGAAGGCTGGGTGAACTCGCCGCCGCGGGTCGCATCCTCACCGCGCACTCTGCCGAGGCCACTTTGGAGGACGTCTTCATCCGGCTCACCGGAAGGAGGCTGGCAGAATGAACTGGCGGGTGATCTGGGCCATTGCACAGAAAGATATCGTGGACTCGATCAAGAATCGGTATATCCTCTTCAGCCTGGTATTGCCCCTCGGCTTGGCGCTGCTCTTCCGCCTGATCTTTCCCAGCCCAAGTGAGCCAGGCCAGGCGTCCCTGGTCGTGGCGGTGTACGATCCGGCAGGCTCGCGCTTGGTGGCGGGCTTGCGCGATCTGCCCCAGGTGGAGTTATTGGACGTGGCCTCGGACCAGGAGTTGGCGGCGGTGGTGGCGGAAAGGGCGGTGGGCGGGCTGGCCATACCGGCGGGATTCGACGCCGCAGTGGAGGCGGGGGAGCAGCCCGAACTGACCGTTTTCCTGAACCTGCGGCGTGGGGGAGGCGAACTGACCGCCTTCCGGCAACTGATGGAGCAGCAGGTGTGGGCGCTGGTAGGGCAGCCCTCGCCGGCGCGCATTCGCTGGGTGGGCGCGGGCACTCTGCCCGAATCACAGGCCGAGGGCGGCTTTCGCCTGGACCGCTATATCCTGATCCTCCTCCTGATGCTGGTCTTGGCTATGACCGGGGCCTTTGTAGTGCCGACGTTGCTGGTGGAGGAGAAGGAGAGGCACACCCTGGAAGCGCTGCTGGTTTCGCCAGCGGGATTGGGCGACATGGTGGTGGGCAAAGCCTTGACCGGGCTGGTTTACAGCATCCTCATCGCCGGCATACTCATCACCCTGAACGGGGGTTGGACGGGGGATCGGCTCGTGACCGCGCTGTTCGTGCTTCTGGGCGCCCTGTTTATGGTGGCGGTGGGACTGCTGATGGGCAGCCTCTGCCGCACGACAATGGAGGTGAACACCTGGGCCAGCATCGTCGCCCTGGCCCTGACGGTGCCCACCTGGTTCACCATAATGCCGATGCCGGCGGCCTTGGAGATCATCTTGCGCCTGATCCCGACCCATTATCTGGCACAGGCCCTGGAGTGGACTATGGCCGGCGGGGCATCTTTCGGACAGGTGGGCGCTCCGCTGGCGGTGATGATCGGCAGCGCGGTCTTCGTCCTCGCTGCCGCGACGTGGGTACTGCGGCGAGAGGAGAAGTAAGGTCTAATGCTGATCGTATCAGAGGCGTGGAAGATCGCCTATCCCGGGGCAGCAATGGGAGTCCTGGTGATGCGGGGTGTTGCGAACCCAGATCGTCACCCGGCCCTCGACAGATACAAACAAGCGTTAGAAAGACAGTTACGCTCCCGTTTTGCCGACTGCAGTAGAGCCACGCTGGCGGCTCTCCCGCCCATCCAAGCCTACAACGCTTACTTTGGGCGTTACGAAAAAACCTATCACGTCCTGCTCCAATTAGAATCCGTCGCCCTGAAAGGCAAATCCATTCCGCGCGTCGCGGCGCTCGTGGAAGCGATGTTTATGGCCGAACTCAAGAACCTGCTCCTGACGGCCGGTCATGATCTGGAAGCCGTCCAGATGCCCGTGAGACTGGATGTGGCCAGGGGGAATGAACGGTACATCCGACTCAATGGGCAGGAACAACGGCTGAAAGCGGGCGATATGATGATGACCGATGCTCAAGGGGTCATCTCTTGTGTGCTCTACGGCCCCGACCATCGCACCCGGATCACTCCTGCCACTCGGCGGGTCTTGTTTGCCGTCTACGCGCCGCCGGGTATTGGAGAACAAGCCGTGTACCAGCATCTGCAAGATATTCAAGCCAATGTCCTGCTCATCGCACCGGAAGCCGAGGCGGAACTGTGCGAAGTATATGGCACTGCGGAGCAGGCCAAATAACCAAAGGGGGATAAACATGAGTACTGTTCAGTGCAGTCATTGTCAAGGGACTGGCAAGGTTTTCACACGCCTGTCCCTGACCACAGGTGAAGTAGAATATCGCCCTTGCTCCGTGTGCAATGGAACCGGCTCCGTGCCGGTGGAGAAAGGATATTTCACAGAGTATCCTGACCTCTCCTTGGAAAATGCGCTTGCGCTCATGCGAGCGCACGGGAGGCCTGTGGAGATATGCATCTCCGCAAACCACGACATACGCGTGCTGTTTCAGGACGGGGCCAGATATATACTCGGCGGGTTTACTGTAGGGTATCGGGGTACGGGGCCAGATTACACCAAGCGCTTTCTTGACGCCGCGGGTTTCGACGTTTCCAGGGATGAGATCGCGGAGATGGAACCACCAGTAACTCTCGTTGCCGGACAGCCCTATATTCCTCCCAAGACACTGGTATTTCAGGCTCCAACCCTTGAGGAAGCGAGGAAGGCAGCGGTCGAATCAGTGCCGCCAGATGCCAGGGTTCTCTCCCTCGAAGTGGTGTGCGATGGCGCAACGGTTCGGACCGTTGAAGCTGTGGGGGTTTCAGAGGAGGCTGCGTATGAAGAAGCGAAAGGGCGTCTCCCAGAGGGAGCAGTGATCGAGGGCAAAGAAGTGCGGGACGAAACCCGAACCTTCAGTGGGCAGGGGCTTACAGAGGAGGATGCGTTGCGCGGTTGGCCTCTCAGCCGCGATGTCCCAAAAGGAGCAGGGATCGAGGAGAAAGAGGTGCGGGAGGAAGTAGAGTTCTACGAGGGCGAGGGCGATACAAAGGCCGCTGCATTCCGGCACGCAAAAGGGTTTCTCCCGAAAGGAGCGGTCATCGTGAAGAGGGGGGTCCTTCAAGAGGGCTCCCAGGGGACGTTGACTGTAAACGCGCTCTTTGAGCGGGAGGCCAGCGAGAAAGCCTACAGCCAATTGCCCCAAGGGGCGGTGATAGAATCCATAGATTGCACTCGCGGCCCCCATATACACGAAGGTGTCTTGCCAGGCCTCTTGCTACTCCTCGGCTTGGTGAAAGATAAACCCGGAACCTACGAAGTGTCCTGGCAGTCCCCTTGGAGAGTGCAAATCGGGATTCAGAGAATAAAACTGCGACTGACGATCCGGCAAAAATGGGTTACTCTGACCTATCGGCCACAACCTGCCATCCGGGTACGGTTCCAGCCATCCACCAAGGAGGGGTAAAAATGCATATCTCCCAATTTGCAAACGCGCTGATCTGCCAGCATTGCTTCAAAACCCACGGCACGAGGGAATGGCCTGTCAACGGGGATTGGGTCCCCTTTTACTTCCAAACAGAGCCGGGCAATTACACTCTTAAGGTAACGTGCCCGCACTGCAAGAAGGACTGGTATGTGGTGTGGGATCAGAACCCTGGGCCCATGAGGCCGCTGTTATAGGAACAGGTGCTGCTTTGGTGTGAAGCCTTGCGAAGGTTCAAAACCTCTCTGTTCTCGGGCAGTTCTACTGCCCGAGAAAGGGGGGCAGGTCCGCCTTCGCATGAATCGCCCGTGTGTGATGTGAAGAGCCTTGCGAAGGTTTGGAACCTTCGCAAGGCTAAGGGCTAACGATGGTACGACTTTTTCTACGAACGTTACTACCAGCGATTGTGGGATGATTCGAAGCCCTTGGTGAAATTTTAAACCCCGTCTGATATAGGGGACAAGCGATGAACCTGCGAAACCGCAACAACAAGGGGCTTAAGCCCCTTGTTAAGCCCGTTGTTAAGTCCCTTGTTCTGAGCCTCGCTGCCGGCGGATTGCTCGTCATCAGCCTGTTCTGGTTGCGGGGCGGAACGCCTCGAACGGCTCGTGCAGACCCCGGGGTGCGGTACGTCTCTCCTACGGGCAGTGATAGCGGTGGCTGCACCGACCCTGCCCACCCCTGTCGCACGGTGCAGTACGCTGTGAACCAGGCCGCAAGCGGCGACGAGATCCGCGTCGCGGCTGGCGTGTACACTGACCTGCACGGGTACCCCCGGGCCGATTTAGCCACGACGGGCGTCGTCACCCAGGTAGTGTACATCAGCAAGACGGTGACTATTCGCGGCGGCTATAGCCCGAGTAACTGGACGACGCCCAACCCGGCAGCCAATCCCACTACTCTGGATGCTCAGAGCCGGGGGCGGGTGCTCTACATCACCGGCAGCATCAGCCCGACGATTGAGGGATTGCGCATCACTGGGGGGAACGCCGCCGGGTTGCGTGGTGGTTCTACGGGAGTTGATGTCGGCGGCGGGGTGTATATCATCACCGCTACGGCTACGCTCAGCGGTAGCGTAGTGTTCGGCAACACCGCGGTTTACGGTGGTGGGCTGTCTCTGGAGAGCAGCCCGGCGATGCTTATTGACAATACCATCGCCGAAAACACCGCTCTCTGGGGTGGCGGACTGGAGTTGGCGTATAGCCCTGCCACGTTCTGCGGAAATGTTTTCGAAGGCAACACTGCCCAGAGGAGTGGAGGCGCGTTATATGCGTATGATAGCCCGGCCACGCTGAGTGGAAATTTCTTCAAAGGCAACACTGCCCAATGGAGTGGGGGCGGACTGTCCTTGATGAGCAGCCCTGCCACACTACTCCGCGCAAACGTCCTGATAGGCAACACCGCCCAACGTGATGGCGGCGGACTGTTCTTGATGAGCAGCCCTGCCACACTACTCCGCGCAAACGTTCTGATAGGCAACACCGCCCAACGTGATGGCGGCGGGATGTATTTGGTCAATAGTCGGGCCACGCTCGGCGAGAACACCCTCACGGAAAACGAAGCCAACCGGGGAGGCGGGCTGTACTTGTCGTACAGCCACGCCACGCTGGTCAACAACGTCATTGCCGACAACAGGGCCAATACCGAGGGCAGCGGCTTGGTGGTCGAGGGCTGCTCTCCGAACCTACTGCACACGACCATTGCCCGCAACACAGGCGGGGATGGCAGTGGGGTCTATATCACTCACTGGAGGGACTTCGGAAGTACTGTGACGTTGGCCAATACCATCCTGGTCAGCCAGACGGTGGGTATCACGGTCACGACGGGTCCCACCAACACCGCCACCCTGGATGGAGTATTGTGGTATGGTAACACGATCCACTATGGCGGGCCGGGCACCATTGCTGTTACCCACGCGGTCACCGGCGACCCCGCTTTCGCCGCCGACGGTTACCATCTCACGGCTCACTCGGCGGCCATTGATCAGGGCGTGGACGTGGGGGTAACGGAAGATGTGGACGGCGAGTACCGGCCCCAGGGAGCCGCTCCCGATCTGGGCGCAGATGAATACCCGAGCGGCCCAAGCCCCACAGTCACTCCGACCCACAGCCCGACAGCGTCCCCGACCAGGAGTCCTACATCCACCCTGACGACGACTCCCACTCACACACTCGCACCGGTAGTCCCGTCTACCCACACGCCCACAGCGACAGTAACTTCTACCGGCACACTCATACCCACGGCAAGGTATATCTACCTTCCCATCGTGATGAAAGGCTACGCATTCTATGAGAGCACATGGAGTCCCGATGGCAGCAGTTGAAGCATTCGACCAGGCCTTGACCGAGCCAGAGCGCGAACTCTTGGCCGGCTTGACCAGTCCGATCAGAATCCAGGTCTTTCTGGATGAACTCCCGTACAGCACCGATGCGATTTATCGCTGCCCGTTGCGGGTCTTGCGCGAGCGCGTGGCCCACTGCTTCGATGGCGCTCTGTTCGCGGCCGCCGCCTTGCGCCGCCTCGGGCATCCACCGCTCATCTTGGAATTGCTGCCCAACGGCCGCGATGACGACCATCTTGTGGCCCTTTACAAGTGTGATGGGCATTGGGGCGCAGTGGCCAAGTCCAATGTGGTGGGTTTGCGCTTTCGCGAGCCTGTCTATCGCACCCTGCGGGAATTGGTAATGTCCTATTTCGAGCAGTACTTCAATGTGGAGGGCGAGAAGACCTTGCGGGGCTACACTATGCCCTTGAACCTGAAGGTCTTTGACAAGTACAACTGGATGGTAAGCGACGAGCCTCTGGAGCGCATCGCACAGCGGTTGGACCAGATGCGCCGGGTATCCATCCTCACGCCGAGTATGGCCGCCAAACTGGCGCCGGTGGATGAGCGCTCACTCCAGGCCGGCTTGCTTGGCGCGAACGAGGCCGGCCTGTTCAAGCCGCCGCGCAAGTAACATTTGACCTCACCCCCTCAATCCCCCTCTCCGCAGGCGGAGAGGGGGCAGGGAGGCGAGGTTGCAGCGCGATCGAATGAATCACCCGTGTGTGCCTGGGAATGGCATGTAAAACCTTGCGAAGGTTCAAAACCTTCGCAAGGTTAGCCGCCGGGCTGTCAGCGGATAGGTAGCGGATGAGCCCCCAGACTTCCGAAGTTTCTGAAACTTCGGAAGTCTGAAGTCTGGCGCTATGCCGTAGGCCATCCGCTGAGAGGCTGGCCGTCGAATGAATCGCCCGTGCGCGACGGCAGTCTCTGCGCAGTGCGCCGTTGAATGAATTCAACGGCTACGGTTGACAAGTCCCTGCGGGACTGCGCTGGCCCTCACTTTCGTCGGGCGGTAGGACTGCCCGAGAACGGGTGGGGGCAGCCGCAGGCCTTCTGTTCTCAGGCAGTTCTACTGCCTGAGAACAGAAGGAGCAGGAGGTAAGGTTTTTGGATAACAACTGGGTTCTGTGGTAAACTGCTGCATAGACCCTGAGGGTTTCCCAAACCCTTAGGTCTAACCGGACCAGCGGAGAGCAGAATGTACACCTATCTGATGGACATGCTGGAGTGCCCGAGGTGTCATAGCGAGTTGGAGTGGGACATCACGGAGCGCCGTGACGGTCGCATCGAAACGGCAGAGGCGCGTTGCATGGCCTGCGCCAGTACCTATCCCATTCGGGAGGGGATCGGGGTGTTCCTCACCCCAGACCTGCCGCGCGATGACCTATGGGAGCAGGTGGATAGCCAACTGACCCTCTATCTCCGCCAGCATCCGGACGTCGAGCGTCAACTGATGGGCGCGCCACTGGAGACGCTGGCTCCCGCCGATCAGTTCTCCCGCGCGCTACTCTTGGATGAGCGCGGCGAGTATGCGCAGGCCAAAGCCACAGCGGAGCAGGCTCTAACTGGTATCTATACCCCCGATTATCTCGCCTGCTCGGAGAGCCAGATCCGCCAGGCGATGGAACGCCTCTCCACAGCACCGGGCCCGATCGTGGATCTGGCCACTGGGCTGGGGCGTTTGATGGAAGAAATGGCGCGCCGGCTCCACCAACCCATCGTCGCCACCGACTTCAGCCCACGCGTGTTGAGACGCAATCGGCGGCGCTTGGAATCCTTCGGCGCAGCGTCTCCGGGTCCTTCCTGGCCCTCTCGATTTTCTTCCCCGAGGACGATGAAGCCAACGCCGCAGCCATCGCCGAGGCCGGGCTTTCGGACCTGCTCTTCCGCCGCCCGGCGTTAGAGCGTTTCGCCCAGGCTGGCTGGGAAGTGGAGGTCGTCGCTTCGTGCCACGGGAAGGCGCGTCCGACCCCAATCAGCGTGATGTTGGAAGGCGCTGCCATAGATATGCTGCCGGTGGCCGAGACCACGTTGGAGTGGAGCCTGTTGTTGGCCAAACCTATGTAGCCTTGGACGGGGGTGATGAGTGGAACCCACTGCGCTGCCGAGAGTGAAGATCTGCTGTATCGCCAGTATCTCCGAGGCCTGGACCGCCATCCGCTACGGTGCCTCTGCCGTCGGTCTGGTTTCAGAGATGCCGAGCGGCCCCGGTCCCATTGACGAGGCCCTGATCGCCGAAATCGCCAGGCAACTGCCACCGGCCATCGGCTCGTTCCTGCTCACCAGCCGCCAGGATGCAGCGGAGATCATCGCCCAGCAGAAGCGCTGTGGCGTGAACACCATCCAGTTGTGCGATCGGCTCGTCTCGGGGAGTTACGCTGACCTGCGGGCGGCGATGCCCGGCGTAGCCCTGGTGCAGGTGATCCACGTCACCGGCTGGGAGGCGCTGGACGAGGCGCGCGCGGTAGCGCCTCACGTGAACGGCATCCTACTGGATTCGGGCCGGCCCTCGCTGCCGGTCAAGGAACTGGGCGGGACCGGGCGGACGCATGATTGGGCCATCAGCCGCCGCATCCGGGAAGAGGTGGATGTGCCGGTGTTCCTGGCCGGCGGGTTGCGGCCGGACAACGTGGCCGAGGCCATTCGCCAGGTTCGGCCATACGGTGTGGACGTTTGTACGGGCGTGCGGACGAACGGCGTACTGGATGAGGGCAAACTGGCCGCGTTTTTCCACAGCGTGCGGAGCGTCTGAGTGGCCGCGGGGTTACCTCACCCCCTCTCCGCCCCACCCCGACCCTCCCCGTCGACGGGGAGGGAACGGGAGGGGTGGCCGCAGGCTGAGGGTGAGGTTACCACAGTCCCGCAGGGACTTCCTAAACGTAGCCGTCGAATTCCATTCGACGGCGGGACTATGTAAACGCAACATCCGGGCGATTTCATTCGACGGCGGGCTATCAGCAGATGGCCTGCGGCATAGCGGATAAGCGGATGTACACGCCCTATCATCCGCCCATCCGCTACCTATCCGCTGACAGCCACCCAGGGCAGGTATAGAAACCTGCCCTGCCGAGAAGAGTCCCGCAGGGACTTCCTACTCATAGCCGTCGAATTTTATTCGACGGCGGCGCTCCGCCCAGGGCAGGTATGGAAACCTGCCCTGCCACTCGCGGGCGCACACGGGCGATTTCATCCGCCGGCGCAGCCTCAACCTCACCCCCAACCCCCTCTCGTCGGGCAGTAGAACTGCCCGAGAACGGAGGTGGCCGCAGGCCGGGGTGAGATCCATTCGCTTCAGGATTCACAAGGCGATGAATTCGATATCGGCCGTGGTAGGACCCAGGTCCATCATCGCGAAACCGCGGTATCCCCGGTGAGGGGCAATGGAGCCCGGATTGACCAGCAAGCGACCCTCCCATTGTTTTGCGATTGCCAGGTGAGTGTGACCGAACACGATGAGGCTGGCTTCCGGGAACTCGTTGGCGAGGTACTGGTACAACTTCTCCATTCCCGGCGAGTCGTAGCCCAGGTCCGGGCGCAGGTAGGCGCGTTCCACCCGGGGTGTTCGATGGCCGTGGATGAGGCCGATCTGTCGGCCCTCCAGGGAAAGGAGTTGCTTGCGCGGCAGTTGACGGCGCACCTGGGGCTCGTCCATATTGCCGTACACGGCTACCGTCGGGGCGATCGCCTGCAGCGATTCCAGGACGGCCAGGCAGGTGAGATCGCCGGCGTGCAGGATGAGATCCACCCCTCTGAGACGATCCACCAGTTCCGGTGGCAGCGTCGGGTAAATGGCCGGCACGTGAGTGTCAGAAATGAGGGCGACTTTCATTTTCTCTGCTCCAGAAGTCAAGGGATTTGCTATCCCGCAACCAAGCGTCCTTTCCAAGTGGCTCGACCTGCCAGCGTGAGAGCCACCGAAAGCATCGCGATCGCGATTGCCAAAAGAATAGTCAACGGATACAAAAATGACAAATCAGCCATCCGCTGCTGCCGTGCCCGCCCTATTCTACACCCAATTCGATCACAACGGCAATAGTTCGCTCGGCAAAGGTTGGTCGGTTATCCAAGCGCGCACCGTGTCGGCGAACAGGTCGGGTGCCTCTAGGTTCCAGACGTGCCCGACGCCCCGCACCATCATCCCCTTTGCACCGGGGATGGAAGCACACAGTTTGCGAGCCATCCGTTTGGCGACGAACGTTTCCTTCTGCCCCACCAGGACCAGCGGGGGAGCCCCGGAGGCCTGGGGCAGTTCGATCTCCGTGTAGGCCTGGTTGACGCGATGGAACGCCTGGGGTGTGAAGCGACGCATATCCTGGCGCAGCATATCGCGGTGTTGCGGCGGGATGTGGAATTGCCATGCCATAAGGGCCGCCAGTTGGTCGGGGTTGAGCAGGCGCAAGACCGGCTCGTTCAATCCTTGGATGGCCACCAACATCTTCCCCAGGCGAGCCGATGTGCCGCTCACGATGGCATGGTCCACCACTTCCGGCGCTATTCGCAATACGGTCAGCACTAACGCGCCGCCCAGCGACAGCCCAACGAGGTGAGCGCGCCCGTTCGGACCGCGTTGGCGAATCAGTTCCGCCACCTGCTGGCTGGCGTCGAGCAAATCGAACGGGCAGATGTCGGCACTCTGGCCGTGTTCCGGCAAGTCTGGCGCCAGGCAATGGTATTCCGCCAGACGCTCGAACTGGGGTTGCCACATCCGCCCGCTGAGTCCTGCGCCGTGGAGGAACACGATGAGGGGAGCATCGGTGGAGCCGGATTCGCGCAAGTATAGTCTGGTCATAGATATCTCCTTCGATGGCAAACGCTGCTTGGGAATGAAGGCCAGGGTTGTGATCACAGAGTGCCGCAGGGATTTCCAAACGCAGCGGTGGATTTATCCGGCTGCGGGGCTGCTCCCATCCCAACTACGCCCACATTGTAGCGCAAAGGCGGCGAAGGCGTCAACGGCGCTTCGCCGCATTCGGATGAAACGCAGTAGGGGCGGGTTTGAAACCCGCCCCTACTGTTCACAATATCCTTCCACAGGTCACAAAATCAGCGGCAGGATGTTGAATCCCGTGTGAATTTGTTACCCCGCTGTCGAATTCGCTCGACGGCGCTATTTCATTCGGGCATGCCCTGGCGAAAAAACCTGTTACGGAATGCGAAGGTTTTGCCCAGGGTGTATGAGATTGGGATCCGGTCCGATGAGTTCCTTGTTGGCCTCGTAGATCTCGGGCCAACGTTTGGCATCGCCATAGACTTCTTTGGCGATCTTGGACAAGGAATCGCCCGGTTTGACCACGTAGACGCGTCCTGCGGTCTCTCGGGCCCTGGCTGCGAGTTGCTGCCGCTCTTCGAGAGAGAGTTTCGCCGCTTCTTCCTCTTGTTTGCGCTTTTTCTCTTCCTCCAGCGCGGCAAGGCGTGCTTTCTCTCGCTCTTCGAATTGCTTTCGCGCCTCTTCCATCTGCTGCCGCTCTCGCGCCAATTGCTCGCGGCGAGCCCGAGCGACATCCTCATCCACGCGGCTTGGGATCCGTTCCTCTTCCTTCTTTTCCTCTTTCTTCCTGCCCAACAGCCGGTCCAAAAGTGATGACATACGTGTTACCCTCCTTACATCTGCGCAGCCAAAGCCTAATAGGTGAGAACGCGGGGCAATCGCTTGGCCTGCTCCACCCAATCTCGCACCTGCTTTAGAGTGGGCAGGCGGCGGACGAGCGCTTTGCGTTCATTGACCTCTTTGATAGCGGCATAGAGGTTTTCTGGATTGCGCTGCGCCAATTCGACCACGGTGTCCACTCCTGCCTCTTCTAACAGGTCAGAGTATTCTTCCCCCACACCCTTGATGCGGAATAGATCGGCCAGATTCGCCCACTCCAGGATGAGTTGCTCGCTGATGCCGGTCTTTGCGGCCAGTTCCTCACGCTGCTTGGGGGTGGCGCAGGCTTTCAGAAGCGCCTCTGTGGTGGTGATGCGAGCCTTCTCCTTGAGCGCCTGCTTGTAAACTGGACCGATCCCCTCGATGTTGATAATCCTTGCCATGCTGTCAACTGCTCCTTTCTTTTTGGTACGTCAGAGTTCCTTCACAGGTTACAAAAACGCGACTACTGGATGTGCCTCAAACGCGATCTAGATCTACCTAACTGGTGGCAAGAGGGCTTGAACCGCCCGTGAGAAGGAGGACAAGTCCTCTGGCTTAGCATTTTGGAGGAGCGATTCCAGCAAGGCTACAGCACCCTCGCGTTGTCGGTCGCTTTCTATGCTGCCGCCGAGCACCTGCTCTAAAGCGTCGGGTATGCCATCCCGATCGAGATCCGCGCTACTGGCCATAGAATCCAACAGCTGGCCGGTGTAAGTGCTGCGCTGGGACTGGGAGAGAGCACCCAGAAAGTCTAGCAGGCTGCCAGGCTGCGCCGCTGGCCCTCCAGCGGGCGCTTGGAAGAGTCCCCCAGGCTGGCCCGCCTGTGCAGACGGTTGCAACAAAGCCCCCAGAATGGTGGTGAAGAGGCTGGTAAAATCCTGCGCCGGCGCTCCTGTGCCACTTGGCGCTCCCATGCCAGGGTAAGATGGTGTGGGCCGAATTGTGGATTGCTGTGGTGCTTGCGAGGCTTGTTTGTTGCGTAGGATCTGAATAAGAAGGGGGATGATAAAGGGTAACAGTCTGCTCCAATCTATGTTGCCGGCCAGATATTCGACCAAATTCCGATTACTGACCTCTGCCGACTTACGGCCACCCTGCCGACGTGCCACATCGCGTCGCAGACCCTCCAACGGGTCTTTCTTTTTCGCTTTCGCTTTTTTCACCATATCCCCTTTACTCCATATTGGGTGTACAGGCCAGGAACCACCGCACATTTATTATAACATCCATTTGTGGGGATTGTCAACACCTCGCATTTTTTGTAGGGGCGGGTTTGAAACCCGCCCCTACTGTTATGTCTACTACATCCGCGTATCCAATCGCGTCCTACCCCGTCATCCATATTGGCAAAATCAGTCTGAAGAGGAGGTTTGCATGCCGAAATCCCGCCCTCTTGTTTCGCTTCCCTGGCTCGCCGCCTTGGTCGCCGCAGGCTTGCTCCTGTTAGGAGTCGCCCTTCTCCCCGACCAGCCGGTCACCGCTGAGGAAGCCCCGTGGGCCTTGCTCCAACCCAGCCCGACCCCCACCATCCGCTTTGAGAAGACGGACCAAACAGATCCCGTCTGCCCGGCCTGGCGGATCCGCTATCTCCTCACCATCACCAACCATAGCGGCCAATCTATGACCGGCATCGTGGTTACCGACACCATCCCGACCCAATGGGTTACCTTCTACTGGTGCGACCCGATGTACTCCTCCATCCCCGTCACCGGCACCTACGTCTGGAATCTGCCGGATTTGCCATCCGGAGGTCAGGCCACCATCCAACTCTGGCTGGATACCTCGGCGGGCACGCCCTCAGGCACGGTGGTGACCAACACCGCCGAGATGTACAGTGTCCAGACGGGGACGCTCTCCGACTGGGAGGAGACCACCATCCAGATCACGGCGCAGTGCATCGCCACACCCACACCCAGCCCGACGCCCACGGCGACCGCAACGCCCACGCCCACCTCCACTCCAACGGCCACTCCCACCGAGACCGTCGCACCCGGCGATCTCATCCTGAGCGGGCTGGTCTACAATGCCGCCATCGGGGAGTCGGCACCAATCCCGGGCGCACACATCCTGGTGCTGATGTGCGTGCCGCACACCTTCGAGACCTACGCCGGCCCCGACGGGACCTATGGCCTGCTCATACCCGCCAACTACGCCAACGCCTGCGCCGAGGTCAGTATTATGGTGACGGCGGACGGCTACCAGCCGTTCGGGGGCGCGTTCTTGGTCGCTGACCTGCGTGCCAACCCCATCCGTAACTTCGGCCTGTGGCCACTGCCAACCCCGACGCCCACGGCCACGGCGACGCCCTATATGCTCTACCTGCCCATCATCATAAAGAACGGAAGACCCTAAAGGTCTGGGAAACCTTCAGGGTCTAGGTCCCGCGATTGCCAAAAACGTAGGGGCGAACCGACGGTTCGCCCCTGTCGTCCCTACCACCTGCGGGTCGCCCTGTTGGGCGGCGGTGCGGATCAGGGTGAGAAGTGGATGGTGATGCCGTCGGCGGACCAATTGCCACTGGCCCCGCCGATGCGATACCTGCCGCGACCCTTGAGGGTAGCCCAGCCGGTGCCCTCGGCGACGAACTCGATCACGCCACCCGCCATCCGCACCGTCAATTCGTGGCCGGAGGCAGTGACCCTCCCACGCCAGCCGACAAAGAGGACGCCACCATCTACCTCCCGCCGGATGCCGACGCCCCGGGCTTCCAGATTCTCGGCTCCCTTGACCCACACTGTGCCGAAGCCGCGGCACCAGACCACGACGCGGCCGTCGCCGTGCACTGTGGCCACTCCCACGCCTCTGGCCCACAGCCGGCCCGTGCCCTCGAGGTCCTCGGCGTTGGCCACCGAGACCAAGACCAGACTGGCCAGTACAGCCACCGCCGCCAGAATGCAAATTCGCTTCGTCATTGTAACACCTCCTGCTTGTGAATTGGGATGATCTGGAATCTCATCCTGGCCTCATTATCCCACAGAGGTGTTACATAGGAATTATGGATTTGTAAACGGTTTGTAAAATCGTAGGGGCGAACCGTCGGTTCGCCCCTACCGCCAGACCACATCCTTGTCGCCGATGACGCCGTCTGCGCTGTAAGGTTACTCTTGTTTTCACTACCGAAAACTCAAGCACCTAGTTCAACGGCGATTGCGGCCAGTTGCCGAGCCAGTGATTCGAGTTGGAGATTGTTCACATCCTCTACAGCCTGGTACCAGTCGGCAGGAATAGCCTCGATGCCTCGTAACGCGCCACACAGTGCCCCTGCCATGGAGCTGATTGTATCTGTATCACCTCCTACAGTAGCTCCAGCAACCATGGCGGAATAAGGGTCACCTTTGGCGGCAACAAACAGGCCTATGGCTGTAGGTAGCGCTTCGGCGGCCGGCAGATAGGTGCCAATGTAACGCTGGATGAGTTCCCCAGCCTCGAATGGATCCTTAGCGTGGATGGCTAAACTCACCGCTAACTCGATGCGATCGGCCACACAGGGAGCAGGTACTACACGTCCTTTTGCTCGCCCTAGTTGCTCCCCACGACGAGCACCCTCCAGAGCAGCAGTCACAACGGATAGTACGTCGGCTTCAGGGGTCAAAGCCTCTGCTATGCCCGCAGCCTGAGCACAGGCTGCAGCAATGCCCACTTGGGTGCCATGAGTGACCAAGGTGGCCTCCACTGCGGTTTCGATGGCGCTATCTATGCGACCTGGGTGGATCAAACCAACTGGTGCTACCCGCATAGGCGCCCCACAACTTGCTCCATCACTGGCCCAATCACCCGTGCAGCCAACTCTCCATGGATCTTCGCCAGCCAGCAAACGAGCCAGAGCACGCTTGGTCGATGGCCCGAACATATTCGAATGCTGCCAAATGCTATTGGCTGCAGCCCATTCCTTTAGGGCATCGGCCATACTCTCCATGGTCAAACGACCGTGGGTGGCCAGTATAGCATGGACCGTGACCAAGGAAAGTATAGTGTCATCTGTTATTTCGCCTGCCGCTTTGCCAGCGTGCCGTATATCATCATCGAAGGCCGGTGCTAGTTTGCACAGGGGCCCGCCAAAGCGACGACGTATTTCCTCCGTAGACAAGTCGTGGCTCGGGAATCCTAAACTATCTCCCACGGCCACGCCTGCCAAACTCCCCCAGATATGCCTTGTCAGTCTGTCCACGACCTACTTCCAATCCTCCATTTGGGCGACATTGTCTTTGGTAACGAGAACATTCAGCGTGTGAACACCCTCCGGAATGGGCTTCCCCTCTGCTACCATGACCGCCATGCGAACACCCAATTGCCCATACATATAGGGTGAGAAGGCCACACTGGCCTGCATGCGGCCCTCCTTGATAGCCTGCTTAGCATCCTCGATGAAGTCCGTGCCAACGATGATGATCTGTCCCTGTTTTCCAGCGGCAGCCACTGCTTCGGCTACGGCCAAAGCCATGTCATCATTGGCACAGTAGAACCCTCGGATATCAGGATGGGCCTGGATGATGTTAGTGGCTAT
>JACIWT010000019.1 GCA_014360825.1 Chloroflexota bacterium
TCCAGCGTCCATATCGCTCCGGTTCTAAAGTGTTCAGATCCACTCCGGCCAATTCTAATACTTTCTGTACGTATTGAGAATATCCATACCCCAGAAACTGTATAGTATGTCCTGGACACCGTGCATTTGCCGATTCCATGTTATTATGGATATATGGAGAAGGGATGGTACTTGTGCTTTCGTCTGGTCACAGCAAGTCTCCTTTCGGGTGAGGTGTGGCAGAACACATGTTCTACCAGTGTATAGCGACGGCATAGAAGGCGGATTTTGTCAAAAACGCTAGGAAGGACAGAATGGGAAGAATTGACAAAATACAACAATTGTGCTATATTATAGGTAATCGACTCCCCATCGTTGCACGCAACGGTGGGTGTATAGACTCCCTGGGGTTGCGCCGCCAACCCCAGGTTTTCTTTTGAGGAGCCTCGCTGTGTCAAATGAAAGGGTGGCCATATTCATTGATGGAAGCAATCTCTATCATAGTCTCCAGGCGGATTACGGTACAGCAGCGATTGACTTCGAGAAGTTCATCCAAACGCTATGCGCTGGTCGCAAACTAATGCGGGCGTACTATTACAATGCCCCCCGAGACCAGACTAGTGATCCCGATAAATACAATGAACAGCAGAAGTTTTTCGACCGCTTGCGCAAGGTGCCATATTTGCAAGTGGAATTAGGGCGACTGGAGAAGCATTCGGGCGCTTGGGTGGAAAAGGGCGTTGATGTCTCACTTGCAGTAGATATGTTGGAGCTGGCCTATCGTAATGCCTATGATACGGCAATTATCGTGAGTGGTGACGCAGATTTCGCTAGGGTAGCAGAGGCCGTAAAGTCATTAGGAAAACATGTGGAGAATGCGTTTTGTCACACCGGACAGTCCCGACGATTGCGAGAGGCCTGTGATCGGTTTATTCTTCTCGATTCAGACTATATGGGGCCAATTTTTCTTTGAGAAGATGGGCCAATTCTATTAGGGTTGACGGGAGGGCGCCAATGAAATGGAGACTTTGCCTCATGCTAGCGTTAGTTGTCTTTGGGGCTGGCTGTGGAGCAAAACAAGAACCAACGCCCCATCCTACCTATACACCCTTGTCCACACTCACCCGAGAACCAACTTATACACCTTATCCCACTTATACATTGTATCCCTCATTGACACCGACTCTGACATTCACGCCGCTTCCAACTGTCACATCTACGCCAGTTGCAACCAACACACCCAGACCTGCGGTGGTTGGGAGCAAAAGCCGTCCGGTACCATTTCAGCAGTCACTCACAGTCAAACGCGGTAACTACACATTGGAATTGACATTGGTGGACGTTAAGCGTGGGCAGCCGGCCTATGATATCGTGAATGCGGGACAGGAATTTTTCCGAAGCTCCCCGGGGGAAGGGAACGAGTTCTTGGTGGCTCGTTTTCATGTCAAGTGCCTATCGGGTCCGTCGGATTATGCTACACGGTTGAATTGGTTAGATTTTGCAATTGATGCGAATCGCCATCTCATCGGTACACCGATAGTTGTTATGAATGGCGATCTTGATGCGGCACTCTATCCTGGGGGAGAGGATGAGGGATGGATACCATTCATTGTTCCTGCGGGTGCTCAAATAGGAGGAATCCGTTTCGAACTTGATGTATTGGCCGAAAACGTGATCTGGTTTGCCGTGCCGTAGGTTGACAGGGCGAAACATGTCTGTTGCCAAAATATCCGTTGTGCAGGAAAAAGGACAGGTAACGATTCCAGCCTCTATTCGACGCAAATGGAGGCTCAAGAAGGGCGATTTGATAGCCTTTGTGGAGACCGAGCAGGGCGTGCTCATCAGCCCACGGGAACTCGTGGCGGTGGAGGCTTTGGATCGGATCGGGCAAGCACTAAAGGAGCGTGGAATCTCTCTGGATGAATTGATCGAATCAGGGCGCGAGATTCGTGGGGGAATATTGAAAGAGGAATACAACATCGAGAAAGCGTGATCGGATGATCAGGGTTTTCATGGATGCCAGCATTCTCTTTGCGGCCAGTATGTCGGGCACTGGTCATGCTCGCGACTTGATTCGCCAGGCGATACGCGGCAAAGTGACTCTCGTGGTCAGCATTCTCACCAACGGTCGAGGCGGGTTTCAAACCCGCCCCGACCGCTGCGGGAACAAACTCCTTCCTCTCGGCGTCTCAAGGGTGAGTACCGCAGGAGGGATGCGCCATGAAAACGAAAGTGTGGATTGCGGGCCTGGTGGCTCTGTTGGTCTTCCCCATGGTGGCGGACGTGGCCCATGCCGACGGTATCATCATCCCCATCCCACCGCCCCACGTCGTGGAGCCGGTGGACTTGGCCGTCAAGTACCATCGGGTCTCGGTGGTCATCCGCGACCAGGTGGCCACGACGGAGGTGGACCAGGTATTCGTGAACGAATCCTCCTACCAATTGGAAGGCACCTACATCTTCCCGCTGCCCGAGGAGGCCACTATCTCCGATTTCGCCATGTTCGTGGAGGGCAAACGGCTGAGTGGCCAGATGCTGAGCGCCGAAGAAGCCCGCCGCATCTACGAGGACATCGTGCGCAGCCGCCGCGACCCGGCGCTGCTGGAATACGTCGGGCGCAACGCTTTCCGCGCCACTATCTTCCCCATCGAACCCCACGGCGAAAAGCGCGTGCAACTCCGTTACAGCCAGGTGCTTCTCGCCAACAAGGGTCTCATCAAGTATGTCTACCCTCTCAACACCGAGCGCTTCTCCAGCAAACCTCTGGAGGATGTGGCTATCACCGTGGAGATCACATCCCGCGAGCCGATCAAGTCCATCTACTCGCCCAGCCACAACGTGGCCATCGAGCGTCAGGATGACTACCACGCCACAGTGAGTTTCGAGGCCACCGACATCAAGCCTGATACAGATTTCACTTTGTATTACACAGTCTCTGAAGAGGACTTGGGGCTGAATCTGCTGTCGTACAAAGATGAGGGTGAGGATGGCTTTTTCCTGCTCCTGGTTGCGCCCAGTGTCGAGGTAGATGAGAGCCAGGTGGTGGCGAAGGACGTGTTTCTGGTGTTGGACACTTCGGGCAGCATGGAGGGCGAAAAGATCGAGCAGGCCAAGGAAGCCTTGTACTTCGTGCTCGACCATCTCAATGAGGACGACCGCTTCAACGTCATTGCCTACAACACCGGTGTGACACGCTATGCCCCGGGCCTACGGCCAGCATCTGAGGCCCGCCAGGCCCGCGACTTCGTGCGCCAATTGGAGGCCGGGGGCGGCACGAACATCCACCGCGCCTTTATGGAGACCCTGCGCATGACCAGCCGCGATCGCCCACAGGTCATCATCTTCCTCACCGATGGCCTGCCCACCGCCGGCATCACCGACGAGGAGCAGATCATCGCCGACGTGGCTCGTGAGGCGCCGGAGTCGGTGCGCATCTACGCCTTCGGCGTGGGCTACGACGTGAACACGTGGCTACTGGATACCATCACCAGCGAGCATCGCGGGGCGACGGGCTATGTGGAGCCGGGCCAGAGCATCGAAGAAGAGGTGTCGGCGTTTTACGCCAAAGTGAGCGCGCCGCTGCTCTCGGATATCGAGTTGCTCGTGGATGGCGTGACAGTGGACGACATCTACCCGTATCCGCTGCCCGATCTCTTTGCCGGCAGCCAGTTGGTGGTAGCCGGACGCTACCGCCAGGGCGGCCCAGCGACCATCACCCTGCGCGGCAACCTCAACGATCAGATCAAGGAGTACCGCTACGAAGCCTATTTCATCAAGAACGGCGGCGACGACTTCATCCCCCGCCTGTGGGCCACGCGCAAGATCGGCTATCTCTTGCGTGAGATCCGGCTCCACGGCCCAGAGAAGGAGTTAATTGACCAGATCGTGAGCCTGGGCGTGCGCTACGGCATCATGACACCCTACACCTCATTTCTGATTGACGATCGCCAGGACATCCTCACCGATCAGGGCCGCGCTTTCATCGGCCAGGGATACGCAGCCGCGCCAGCGCCCACGGCCGGCCCCGATGCAGTTGCAGCCAGCAAAGCGCAGGCTGAACTGGGTTCTGCCGAAGTGGTCGGAGGGGGCGAGAGCGAGTCGGCACAGGTCAAGCACGTCCGCGACAAGGCGTTCGTGCTGCGCGATGGCATCTGGACGGACACCGCCTACAATCCGGACCGGATGAAGCCCCGCACCGTGGTCTTTAGCAGCGATCTCTACTTTGACCTGCTGCGAGCGAACCCGCGCTGGGGGGTGTACTTCGCCGTCGGAACCGAAGTGATCGTCGTGCTGGATGGGCAGGCGTACCGTATCACGCGTTCCGGGGCCGCCGACAGCCCGGCTGTCACGCCGAAAGCGCCGCGCATCGAGCCGCCGGAGGACTACGGATTCATCGGCTATATCTGGGAGATACTCTTCGGGCACATGAGAAAGGAATGAGGGCGAGAGAATAAGCGAGATAAATCCAGTTAGTGAGTTTGTAGTGGTGGAAGCACAGTGCTAAAATGGCACTGTGAATCTCCAGGTGGACCAAAGCGGCAAAATAGAGAAAACGAACCAGGACACTGTCTTGGCCTTCTCAGGTGACGCGGAGTATGCTATTCTCATTCCGGCGAAGGCCAAACAACAAATCCTTCGGCGACTCCGGTCCACCAAAAGGCGGGGAAAGAGGGTTTATCTGGCCTTCTTTGCTATGGCTCTCTATCATCTCCTTGAGGGCTGTCTGGATCGGCTAAAATTTGTTGCCATTGACATCGAATACGAGGGACATGAGCACGATATTAAACTGATGTTGCTCAACTTGATTTGGAAGAAATATCCCCGATACCCAGCCGATCATATCACTTTCAGGCGCGTTGGTAAAAAATCTCGAGTGCACAAAAAGGCTTTGGCGGTCTTCCGAGGCGAAGACGGAGCCGATAAAATACTAACACCAGATGACTTTATGGGGCCCTTTATCAGGAAATAGAAAAGATTGGGGAGGCCCTTTCATGGTGAGCCTTGTTGCCAGGCAGTCATCCGTCCGGTCAAGGATAGGAGCGGCCTAGCCACCCAATCTATTATTTTTATAGCACAAAAGTTTAAATTTGTCAAATCTCTGGCAGTTTTCCCTCGATGGTAACAGATGGTCGCAGGCGGTGGAAGGATTGATGGCGACCGCAAACCCACGTTCCGCCATTGTCGGACAAATTGTCAATTTGTCCTACCGCCGAGACGCAGAAAGCCGAGAAACGTAAAGCGTGAATTTTTACGCCCATTCTGTGTCTTTGCGGTTTTTGGGCGTAACTAAGTGGACCGCGGGACGACATTAAACTATGAGAGGAATTCGGCTTTCGGTAATTGCTTTTCGAGCCAAGTTGATGTATAATAAGTGATAGATAGCCCGCGTGGGCTCAGGAGGTGGAAGATGCCCATCCGCCGTCTTTCGATTGTGATAGGTGCACTGGCGGTTTCTCTGGCCCTGAGCACGATCGTTTTCGCTGCGCCGCCCTGCCCGCCCTACTGCCCGCCGCCGTTTACGCCGCTCCCGCCTCCCACTACGCCTGCGCCGCCGCCTCCTACCCCGGTCCCACCCTATGTCCCGCCACCGGCCCCGCCAACCTACCCAACCTACCACACCGTCCAATGGGGTGAGACCCTGAGCGGCATTGCCTGGCGCTATGGTGTCTCGATGTGGGAGATCGCCCGGGCCAACGGTATCTGGAATGTGAACCGCATCCAAGCAGGTCAGGTGTTGCTCATCCCGTATCCGGGTGTATGGCCAGCGGTGCCGCCGTCGTATCCGCCATTTTGGTACACTGTGCAGCGCGGCGATACACTGAGTAGCATCGCCTGGCGCTTCGGCCGCAGCATCTGGGCTATCGCCCAGGCCAATGGCATCTGGAACGTGAACTTCATCTACGTTGGACAGCGGTTATGGATTCCGTGATCGAGCGACCGCCCTTGCTCAGGAATGGTTTTCTAGGATCAGAAAGGAAGGGTAAGGAGAAGATGAGGTACTTATGGAAGAGGCTGGTGGCCCTGGCGCTGGTCGTGTTGGTGCTCCAGTTGTTCTTGGGGGCGACTGTGGCGAGCGCGCAGGGTGGGGTCTGGCATTGTGTGACGGCTGGGCAAACGCTGTTTGCCATAGGCCGCCTGTACGGGGCGAATCCGTGGTGCATCGCCCAGGTGAATGGGCTGGCCAACCCCAACTATATTCGGGTGGGGCAGTGGCTGTGGATCGGCGACCAGTGCCTTGGGTGGTCAGCCTATAGGTCAGCCCCGCCGCCAACGCCGCCAGGGCCGTATTATCCGCCGCCGTGGTACTATCCACCCTACTGGTACTGGCCATACTACGGGTATGGTTGGGGCGCTTGGAGTTGGCCCTGGTATACCTGGTATAACTGAGGGCCCACTGGGGCGATAGACCAACAAAAGCGAAAAACACCCGCCGGGTTTTGCGGTGGGTGTTTTTCGTCAGGTCTTATCCCAGCACCTCGCGCACTTTGCGCGCCAGTGCGGCAATGGTGAACGGCTTCTGCAGAAAGGCGATGCCTTTCTCGAAGATGCCATGATGGGCGATGGCGTTGTCGCTGTAGCCTGAGACATAGAGCACCTTGAGGTTAGGGTAGATGACTCGGAGCCGTTCGGCCAGCGCTTTGCCGCTCATCTTTGGCATCACCACGTCGGTCAGCAGAAGTTGGATACCCTCTGCGCGGGCGGCTATCTGCAGAGCCTCGTCGGCACTGGCTGCCTCCAGCACGGTGTAACCTTGCTCACGCAGGATGCGGACCATCACCTCTCGGACCGCCGGGTCATCTTCTACCACAAGCACCGTCTCTGTACCACGTGGCAGGTAACCTTCTTCGTCCTGTCGGGGCAGCCTTTCTGGCTTTTCGCGGACTCGAGGCAGGTAGATCTTGAATGTGGTGCCCTGGCCCGGTTCACTATATACCCAGATGTAGCCCTCGTGCTGCTTGACAATGCCGTATACAGTCGAAAGGCCTAATCCAGTGCCCTGGCCGATCTCCTTGGTGGTGAAGAAGGGCTCGAAAAGATGCTCTTTGACTTCTTCGGTCATACCCACGCCGGTGTCGCTGACGGCCAGCAGGACGAAATCGCCAGGGACGGTGCCCACGTGCTGGCGCACATAATCTTCATCCAGCGTCACATTGGCGGTCTCGATGGTGAGTTTGCCGCCCCGGGGCATGGCGTCGCGGGCGTTCACGACCAGGTTGATGAGGGCTTGCTCGATTTGACCGGGGTCCACTTTGACCAGGCCCAAGTCAGGCGCGGGAACGGTGACCAATTCGATATCGTCGCCGAGCAGACGGCGCAACATCTTATCCATGTTGAGGATAAGGTCATTGAGGTTGATCACCCGCGGGGCGATGATTTGGCGGCGGCCCAGGGCTAGCAGTTGGCGGGTGAGATTAGCCCCCTGTTCGGCGATTTTCACGATTTGCTCCAGATCTTCGCGTACTGGGTCGTCGAGCCGCAGCGTATCTATGGCTAGCGAAGCGTAGCCGGTAATGGCCATGAGCAGATTGTTGAATTCGTGGGCTACGCCGCCGGCCAGACGACCGACGGTTTCCATTCTCTGGGAATAGCGCAACTGCTCCTCGAGGCGTTTGTGTTCGGTGATGTCGCGCACCACACTCACCCAGCCTGTACGGTTTCCTTGCTCATCTTCCAGAGGCGTGACGCTGTGCTCGGTTGGGAAGATCGTCCCGTCCTTGCGTTTCATCTGGAATTCGAAGAGATGTAAGAAACCGCGCTTTTCCACAGCGGAGAAAAGATGCCGTCGGAACTGCTCTAACGCGGCCCGGTTCACGTGTAGGAACGCGGTTGTCCTTCCTAACATCTCCTCTCGATTGTAACCGAAAATCCGTGAGGCAGCGTGGTTACAGTCCAAGATCTGTGTGGTCTTGGCGTCCATGATGAAAACTGCGTCTTCCAGGCTGTGGAGCGTCCTTTCGAGCAATTGTTGGCTTTGGCGAAGCCTCTCCTCTGCTCTCTTGCGTTCCGCCAATTCCCTCTGCGCCACCTCGTAGAGCCTGGCATTCTCAAAGGCGATCGCTGCCTGCGTGGCAAAGGCCGAGAGAACGCGCAAATCGTCTTCGTTGAAGGCATTGTAAGAAGCGACGCTGTCCAAGGTGATGGTACCAATGGTTTTTCCCTTCACCACCAGCGGGACACAGATGGCCGACTTCTCCTCCTCCACCTCGGGCAGTTCGATCACCTTCGTTCTGGGGTCGGTTTTGACGTTGGCCAGGATAAGGGGTTGATTGTGAGCGAAAACCCACCCGGTGTAACCTTCGCCTACCCGGAAAGTGGCCGCCTCCATCACCTCGCGGCTGAAGCCATGGCCGGCTCTCATCACCAGCACGTTGCGCTGCTCATCCAACAAATGCAAGGAGCCTTTTTGTGCCGCAGGGACGGCATGGACGGCAGCATCTATAATCCGCTGCAGGGTTTCCTCCAACTTCAGGTTGCCGACTACGCTCGTGCTGGTTTGGTAAAGCGACTCTAATTCCTGCACCCTACGGCGTGTTTCCTCGTACAAACGGGTGTTTGCCACCGCGATCGCGGCATGGTTGGCGAGAAGGGTGAGCAACTGCAGGTCCTTCGGCGTGAAACGGCGCGTTTCCACATTGTGCAGGACGTGAATCACCCCGATCACTTGTCCTTGCCAGAGCATCGGTGCGCTGAGGACGGCGGTGAAGGGCTGGTCCTGCTCGTAGGTAGGGGCTCGGCCGGGCCAGATGCGATAATCATCAATGATCAGGGGTTGTCCGGTCTGGGCGACGACGCCGGCCGCGCCTTCGCCGTATTTGAGCACTACGCCGGTGTAATCGTGGGGAGTGTTGTAACTCACCACGCAGCGAACCTCTTGCCGCTCGGGGTCACAGAGATATAGGCCGCCGCCAGGAGCGTCCAGCAGCCGGGTGGCTCGTTCGACGATAGTCTGGAGCAGGGTGGGCAAATCATGCGGGGCGGCGATATCGAGGACAATGGCCTGCAGGGTAGCCAGTTCTTCCACTTGACGACGCAGTGTCTCTTCTGTGCACTTGGGCTCGCTGACTGCGTCTCCTAATGGAGATGGGCTGGAGAAGGGGTGCTCCAGGTCCCCCGTTGGTCGGGCGTCGGTCTCACTCACGTCTTTCATTTCGGCTCTCCCAAGGGGGCGGAGATCTGCCAAGGCGGGGAATAGATGACCTCTATTCCTGGTTACCAGGTGTACACTATACTTATACCACAGAATTTTGCCGCTGTCAATGTCGGGGAAATTGGCACCAGAGCAATGAAAAGCCAGATGGAAGGGTCAGAAAGTCACCGGAATACCCAGCGCGTTCAGGAGTGCTACCAGTAGCGGGGCGATGAAGATGGCAGGCAGGAAGTTGGAGAGGCGCAGCCGCTTGATGTCCAGCAGGAGCAGGCCGATGCCCATGATGAGCACGCCGCCGGTGGCGGTCATCTCGGCGATCATAGGCTGGGTGAGCGCGGTCTGGGCCAGCCCAGCCAGCAGGCTCAGGCTACCCTGGTAGACCAGCACCGTAACCGCCGCGAAGACCACCCCCACCCCCAGCGACGAGGAGAAGGCCAAGGCGGCGAAGCCGTCCAGCACGGATTTGATGGCCAGCAGATGGTAGTCGCCAGTGAGGCCATCCTGGATCGAGCCCAGGATGGTCATCGGCCCGACGCAGAAGACCAGGCTGGCCACGACAAAGCCCTCGGTGAAAGTGCTCGTGCCGCCCGTTCCCATCGCCACTCGGGCTTTGATGGCGTCGCCCAGAGCATTCAGGCGCTCCTCAATACGCCACCATTCCCCCAGGATAGCGCCCAGAAGCACACTGAACATCACGATGAGGATGTTCTGCGTCTCCCTGGTCATGCCGATGCCCACTACAAGGGTAACCAGGCCCAGGCCGTGCAATACGGACTGGCGCATATTCTCGGGCAGGCGCGAGCCCAGCAATGTGCCGAGCGTGCCGCCGATGATCACCGTGATGGCGTTGAGGATGGTGCCGGTCAAGGGTCTATCCCTCGAACATGGGCCTTTCGATCTCGTCGAAGTACCATGCGCCCTTGGTGATCAAGTATTCCTGGGTCTTGGAGAGGAACAAGTAGTGCGAGTTCTCGTCCTCGGCCAGCCATTCGTAGACCTCTTTGCCCTTGGGGTCGTCGGTCTCCTGGGCTGCTTTCTTGTATAGATCGTAGCCGCGCTGCTCGAACTCCATGGCGATGCCCAAAACATCCTCGTCGGTCGCACCATCGGTCAGGCGCAATAGGGCGGCCACAGCATCATTGCCGGCAGGGAAGATGAATTCGGTTCCCGAGGGCGGCTCGCAGGTTTTGGCTTCATCGAGGAGCATCCACTCGCCTTCGTTGGCGATGGCCTCATATTCGGCTTTCAGCACCCGCTCGTGCAACTCTTCATCGGCGATCAGGGCTTTGAAGACTCTCTGTGCCCCCTCGTCGGAAGTGAGGGCCAGTGCCTGAGAGTAGAAGCGGCGGCCCTCGGCTTCAATGCCGATCGCCCTTTCCAGAGCGCTCAAAGCGGCCTGGCAAACTTCGGGCTCCATGTCATGGTTCCTTTCCGCGTATCCATCTGTGGGAGCAATCTCCAGATTGCGATTGTTGGGTCGCTGTCTGGAGACGGCTCCCACAGATGTATCTATTCGCTACGGGCGCAAGTTGTTCCAGTGATCCAGGTGGACGCGCGAGCCGTCGTATTTCGCGTCCTTGGTGTGCGCTGGTTTCGCTTCGTCGGGGTGTCCCACGCATAAGAGCCCGACTGCCTCCATCTGTGGCGGCAGACTGGCGCTCTCGCGCAGGACTTGGACGGCGCTATCCCACATGGTGTTACCCGGTCCACCCACCCAGGCGGCGCCCAGTCCCATCGCCGTGGCCGCGATAGCCATATTCTCCATGGCCGCAGCGCCGTCCAGAGGCCAAGTGGGTGAGATATTCGGGTCGCCGACTACGGCGATCACTACCGGAGCCTGTTGGATATAAGGCCGCACGCGCAAAGCGTTGGCCAATTTCTCCTTGAGGCCCGCCTCGCGGATCACCACATAGTGCAGGGGGCGCAGGTCCAGGCGGTTCGGCGCGTAGAAGCCCGCCAACAGGAGGGTCTCCAATTGCTCATCGGTTACATCCTCGGCGGTGAATTTGCGGATGGTACGCCGTTTGCGAATGGTTTCCAACGTCTCGTTCATTGTCTTTCTCCTCTGATTTGAGTGAATCTTCTGGATTGCGTTCTCGGGAAGGGTCTCACATTCCCAGTTCAGCCCGTGTTCGGATGAGGCGTAGCACTTGGTCGCGAGCGACCAGACCGATCAGGCGGTCGCCCTCAATGACCGGCATCTGGTTGACGTCGGCCTCATCCATCCTGCGCAGGACGTCAATGGCCTCATCTTGGGGCGCGACCCGTTTCAGCAGGGCCAGCGGGGTCATAATATCCTGCACCGTCAACATCGGCCAGCGGTCTCGGGGGGCAGTCTTGACGTTGTGCACCGTAACGATGCCCAAGAGCTTGCCGTCCTGAATGACGACGAAGCAGCGCTTTCCTTGGGCCAGCAGGTAATCGTGTACCAGGCTCTCCACCAGCAGGCCGGGATAGACCTGGGCGCATTCGGTGGTCATAATATCTCGCGCCGAGACGCCGCGCAACATCTCGGTGAGCAGCATCTGGCGATAACTCTGCTGAGCGGCGTTATCCAAGAACCAGCCGATGAAAGCGAGCCAGAGCCCATTGGCGGCCTGCCCCAGGAATACCAAGCCCAAGCCACCGACGATGAACAGTGCGGCGATGAGGCGGCCCACTTGGGTGGCCACAGCAGTGGCCTGTCGGATATTGCCGGTGGCTGCCCACAGGATGGCGCGGAGCACACGCCCCCCGTCCAGCGGGAAGCCGGGGATCAGGTTGAAGAAGCCCAGGCTGAGGTTGATGCCTGCTAAGTAGAAACAGATAGCCGCAAGGGGCGGGGCGAAGCGCCGCGACAGCAACCAGATGAGCCCGAAGATAGCAGCGAGGACGATGCTGGACAGCGGCCCCACCAGAGCCATCATGAATTCACTGCCGGCGCTGCGGGGCTCCTCGGTCAGGCTGGAAACGCCACCGAAGATGAAAAGAGTGATGTCTCTCACAGGCACGCCCTGGGCGATGGAGATCAGGCTGTGCATCAACTCGTGCACCAGGACGGAGGCGAAGAAAAGCAGTGTGGTAGCGAGGGCAACGGCCCAGTATTGCCAGGTGGGCCAATCCGAGTAGCGCTGGGGGAAGTAGTAAAGGCCCAGCGACAGGGTCAATAGGGCGAAGATGAACAACCACGTGTAGTTGATCTTGATGGGGATGCCAAAAATCGTGCCGATGCGAATCGAACCAGACATTTCACTATCCTTTCCGTAACATACAAAGGCTCGCTCTTTTTGGCGAACGCAATATAGTATACCAGAACTGCGGGCATTAGCAAAACGCTGCTTCACGAAAGTGTTTGGCGAACTACACTTGCCGCTGCGCTGTCGGGGTGATATAATGCTTCACCAGGAGGGCAGATGATGAAAGCGTATCTTCTGGATTTGGATGGCGTGCTGGTCAGAGGGAATCAACTCATCCCCGGCGCCGATGAGTTTATCCGGCGGCTGGCGGACAAGGGTGCTAAGTTTCTGGTGCTGACGAACAATTCGATTTACACCCCGGTGGATTTGCAGCACCGTTTGCACTCTATGGGCATTGAAGTTACGGTGGAGCACATTTACACTTCGGCCATGGCCACCGCTACTTTTCTGCACCAGCAAAGGCCCCGGGGCACGGCTTTCGTCGTCGGTGAGACCGGGCTGATCGAGGCCCTGCACCAGGTAGGTTACGTGATCACTGCACGAAACCCGGATTATGTGGTGCTGGGCGAAACCCTCTCCTACGATATCCAGCAGATCACCACCGCCGTGCGCTTGGTGGCTGGGGGTGCGCGTTTCATCGCCACGAACCCGGACCCCATGGGCGTGGAGGAGGGGGGAATTGTCCCGACCACGGGGGCTTTGGCCGCGTTGATCCGCAAGGCTACCGGCGTCAAGCCGTATTTCGTGGGCAAACCCAACCCGCTGATGATGCGCAGTGCGCTGCGTTACCTGGGCGAGCACTCCGAGAACGCCGTCATCGTCGGTGACCGGATGGACACCGACATTGTGGCGGGCATCGAGAGCGGTATGGAGACGATCTTGGTGTTGACCGGTGTCACGCGTCGTGAGGAGGTGGATCGCTTTCCTTATCTGCCCTCGCGGATCGTCGATTCGATCGCGGACATAGAGGTGTGAAGGGGCAGGGGGCAAGAAGCAGGAAGCAGGAGACAAGAGGCAGGGGGCAAGGGGCAGGAAGCAAGGGGCAGGGGGCAGGAAGCAGGAGGCAGGGGGCAGGAGGGGAAAAGAAACCACGGGGTGCAGTGACGACTCTCATACCCCGTGGCTTTCGTGCAAGAGAATGCGTCCCCGCCGTGCCGTGTGCTGTCGGGTTCTGAACCTGCTTTCGCAGGTGGGCGTCTACCTGGTCGGTTTTGCTTCACCCCCGCAGGGGTTACAACAGCCCCTCCAGAGATTGACCCCATGAAAGTAGGTGTTGGCTCAGAACTTTATGCGTGCATCACGAACACAGCAGCAGACGCACCCATAATATAGCACAGTTATCGGAAAAGTGCAAATTCGCTAGTCTGGCCTCTCTATCCGGACGGGCCTGAGCCGTAGTTGACAGCAGGGCAATCTCGCCTCAAAATACAATCAAACACCTCCGAGGAAGAAACATGACCGATCCTATCACCACACCCACCCAATACTGGAGCCAGCCATCCGATAGCCTGCTGGCCACGCTGCGCAGCACAGTCAACGGGCTGACTACAGATGAGGCCAGGCAGCGCCTGGAGGAGTTCGGCGCCAACGTGCTGGAAGCCAGGGAGAAGGTAACGGCACTGCGGCTTCTCCTCGACCAATTCAAGAGTCCGCTGGTTCTCATCCTGGTCTTCGCGGCCGGGGTATCGGCGGTCTTGCAGGAATGGGTGGATGCCACCATCGTCCTGGCCATTGTCGTGGGCAGCGCGGCGCTCGGTTTCATCCAGGAGTACGGCGCGAGCGCGGCGATGGAGAAACTCCGCGCCCGAGTGGCAATCAAGTCCACCGTGTTGCGCGATGGCCAGCCACAGGTGATCCCCGCGGAAGAAGTGGTGCCCGGCGACGTGGTGTTGCTCTCGGCGGGCAGCCTGGTGCCCGCTGATGGCGTGGTGTTAGAAGCGAGGGATTTTTTCGTCAACCAAGCGGTGCTGACCGGTGAGACCTTCCCGGTCGAAAAGAAGCCCGGGCTGGTCGAGGCGCGGGCCAGCCTGGCAGAGCGCACCAATTGCGTCTTTATGGGCACCAACGTGCGCAGCGGCAGTGCCCGGGTCTTGATCGTGCAAACTGGGACGGCTACCGCATACGGTCAGATCGCCGAGCGCCTGGAATTACGCCCACCGGAGACCGAGTTCGAACGCGGCATCCGCCATTTCGGCTATCTGCTCACCCAAGTGATGCTGGTCTTAGTGCTCGTCGTCTTTGCGGTCAACGTTTTCTTCGAGAAGCCGGTTGTGGATTCGCTACTTTTCGCCGTTGCTTTGGCCGTAGGGCTGGCACCGGAACTTTTGCCCGCCATTATTAGCATCACCCTATCCCATGGAGCGCAGAAGATGGCGGAGGAAGGCGTCATCGTGCGCCGCCTGGCCTCTCTGGAGAACTTCGGCAGCATGGATATCCTGTGCACCGACAAGACGGGCACGCTGACCGAAGGCATAGTGCAACTCGACGGGGCGCTGGACGCGCACGGGCGGCCATCGGACGAAGTTTTCCTCTATGCCTACCTCAATGCACACTTCCAGACCGGATTGTCGAACCCGCTGGATGAGGCCATCACCGCCAAGGGGGTGGGGCAAGATATCGTCTCGCCCTACAGCAAGGTGGATGAGATCCCCTACGATTTCGTGCGCAAGCGGCTGAGTGTGGTAGTAGGGGCATCCCTTGTGAATGCCCCGGGCCAGCCCCTGATGATCACCAAAGGGGCGTTGGACAATGTTCTGGCAGTGTGCACGCAGGTGCGAGATGGCGGGGATGCTGTGCCATTAGATGATGAACGCCTGGCGCAGATCCAACAGCGCTACGCCGAATGGAGCGGGCAGGGCTACCGCGTGCTGGGCGTGGCGGCGAAGGAGGTGCCGACACAGCCCATCTACACCCGTGAGGACGAGCGCGACCTGACGTTCGCTGGCTTTTTGCTCTTCTTTGATCCACCCAAGCCAGATGCACAGAAGGCCCTGGCTGATCTGGCTGAACTGGGCGTGCAGGTGAAGATCATCACCGGAGATAACCGGCTGGTGGCGGTGCACACGGCGGAAGCCGTGGGCATGAAGGTAACTGGTGTGCTGACGGGTCGGGAACTGGATGCGCTGGGCGATGAGGCACTGTTGCAGGTTGCCGAGCGCACGGATTTGTTCGTGGAGACGGACCCCAACGACAAAGAGCGCATCATCCTGGCCCTGCAGAAGATGGGGCACGTGGTCGGTTATATGGGCGACGGGATCAACGACGCGCCGGCCCTTCACGCAGCCGATGTGGGTATTTCGGTGGATAAGGCAGTGGATGTGGCCAAGGAGGCGGCCGACCTGGTTTTACTGGAACCGGACCTGGAGGATTTGCGTCGTGGCATCGTGCTGGGGCGCACCACCTTTGCCAATAGCCTCAAGTACGTGTTTACTACCACCAGCGCCAACTTCGGCAATATGTTCAGCATGGCAGGAGCCTCCCTTTTCTTGCCATTCTTGCCCCTGCTGGCCAAGCAAATCCTGCTCAACAACTTCCTCTCCGATTTCCCGGCTATGACCATCGCCACCGACAGCGTGGACCACGAGTTGGTGGAAAGGCCACGCCGCTGGGACATCCGCTTCATCCGCGATTTCATGGTCATCTTCGGCCTGGTGAGTTCGGTGTTCGATTACCTCACTTTCGGTATGCTCCTGTTCCTCCTCCGCGCCACGCCAGAGCAATTCCGAACTGGCTGGTTTGTGGAGTCGCTGATGACCGAGTTGTTCATCGCCCTGGTGGTCCGTTCCCGCAGGCCATTCTTCCAGAGCAGGCCGGGCAAGTATTTGTTGATCAGCACCCTGCTCGTTGCAGGCATTACAGTGTTGATCCCATATCTGCCGTTTGCAGGATTCCTGGGGTTCACGCCATTGCCGATACCGGTGATGTTGGCACTATTGGGGATCACGGTGTTGTATATGTTTGCGTCGGAGTTGGCGAAGAAGTGGTTTTACAGGCGTGAAACGTGATGCGTGATGCGTGATGCGTGATACGTGATGTTTATGTTTCACGCATCACGTATCACGCATCGGGTGTGGTGAAGGAGGCACGGCGGTGGCGGTAACAATCAACACCTGGGAGATTGGAGAACGATCCGTTAGTGTCTCCAACCTCAGCAAGGTCTTCTGGCCGGAGGATGGCTTGACCAAAGAGGACATGCTGCGCTATTACCAGATCATTGCGCCCACACTATTACCATATCTCAAGGAACGACCGGTTACCTTGCGAGTTTTCCCCGACGGCATCCATGGGTTTTCCTATTATCGGCGGGATTTGCCGGAGCACGCCCCAACCTGGCTAAGGAGCGTGGACTACCAGCCAGAGACGGCGAATCGCGTCATCCAACTGCCGTTGATAGATGATGTGGCAGGGCTGGTGTGGCTGGCAAACGAGGGCAGTATTGAGTTCCACCTATGGTGCTCCCGGGCGCCGGACTTGGCGGAACCCGATATGGTGGTCTTTGACCTGGACCCGGGCGACGAGGCCGGTTTTGTGGAGGTCCTACAGGCGTCGCTGCGGCTGCGCGATGCCTTAGACCGGTTAGGGCTGCGGAGTTACCCGAAGACCAGCGGTGGACGAGGGGTGCACGTTTATCTGCCTTTAGCGCCGGGGCACACGTACGAGGCGGTGCGGGCGTGGGTCAGGGATATGGCGGAGCAACTATCGGCCACTTATCCCGACCTCATCGCGGTGGCTCACGGGCCCACACACCAGGGCCGCCAAGTCACCATCGATCACGCTCAGAATAGCGTTGGTCGCAACACCGCTGCCCCCTATACCCTGCGTGCCCGGCCCGGCGCTCCAGTCTCGACCCCCTTGACCTGGGAGGAGGTAGAGGCTGGCCAGGTGCGCCCCTCTGATCTGACGCTGCGGGTGCTGCCCCAGCGTTTGCAACAGGTGGGCGACTTGTTCGCGCCGGTGTTGCAGGGCGGGCAAGTGCTGCACTGAGAGCGGGGCACGGGGTCTGTTCCCGATTGATCATTACACAGGGAGGTGAATCTGTCATGACGGAACGATCTCAGAACACGAAAGGGATACTGGCCAAAGATGGTTCTGCGCTGTTCTGGCCAGTCTTGTTAGGGTCGTCGGCTTTCGGCATTCTCTCGTTTCTGCTACCCATCTACGGTCGGCGGTTGGGCGCCAGTGCGCTGGAGATCGGCGGCCTGTACTCCGTCTTCGCGCTCATGACGGTTCTCATCCGACCCGTGGTCGGTTGGGCACTCGATCGCTTCGGGCGCAGGACTTTCTTTGTCGCCGCTTTGGTGTGCTACGCCGTCGCCATGGGGTTATTCTCCATCGCCGATAGTGTGGCTGGACTCTACTTGGCCCGACTGATGCAGGGTGTAGCGTCGGCGCTGATGTGGATTTCTGCTTATACGATTGCCACCGATTTGGCCTCTCCGGAAGGGCGCGGTGGGGCGGTGGGGCGCGTGGATGAGGCTTCTGCTCGTGGCTCGCTCTACGGAGCACTTGCCGGCTTCGCTCTCTTGGCCTGGCTGCCACTGAGCACTGGTTGGCGGGTGTTGTTCCTCGCTTATGCGCTGTTGGCTGCTTTCGGGGCGTGGTTGGCGTGGAAACGCGTCCCTGAGACGCAGCCCGTTCACTCTCCTCAAACGGAGGGTAGGAGAGCCATATCCGGACTCTTGTTCAGGTTGATGGTCATCGTCTTCGTTACTGGTGCATCCACGGCCATGGTCAGTCCCTTGGTATTGATCTTCCTGCAGGACAAATTCACCGCCGAAGTGGGCATGCTGGCGTTGGCTTTCATACCCGCCGCGCTCGTTTACAGTTTCTTGCCCTCGCGCCTAGGCCAACTCAGCGACCGTTTCGGTCGCACGCCGCTGATGGCGGCGGGACTGGTCGGATCGGGGATCGTTTCCCTGCTGCTACCGGGGTTGTCGCACATTGGCTGGCTCATTGTGATGTGGGCGTTAGAGGCCCTGGGATTGACTATGGCTGCCCCTGCCCAAGAGGCTCTGGTCGCCGACCTCACTGGCAGCACTGTGCGAGGCGTGGGTTACGGACTCTACACCTTTGCTACCAGCCTGGGGGCTACCTTGGGCCCTCTATTGGGCGGGTGGTTGTATGATGCGGCGGGACCCGCAACGCCCTTCTATCTCAACGGGATCGTGTTGTTTGCCGGGGCTGTTTGGGTCTTGGTGTTGTTGGGCAAAGGCTCGCTCCGGGCAGCGAAAGCCACTGTGGACTCTACCGGGGAGTGAAAGATGAAAAAGATTCTCATTCTGATGAGCGAGACGGGTGGGGGCCATCGTGCCAGTGCAGAGGCGTTGCGGGATGTCTTCCACGAGCGGTACGGTGCCCAGTTTGAGGTAGATATGGTGGATTTGTGGAGCGAGCACACTCCCCTGCCACTCAGACACATGCCCAAGACCTATCGCTTCCTGGTGGACGACGTGCCCTGGCTTTACAAATTCATCTACGAGGTCGGCGAAAAGCCGCAGGTGACCGAGCCGGTGATGAAGGCGGCAGCGAAGTTCTTGCAGACTTTTGTCAGCCGGGCTATCCGCCAATACAACCCTGACTTGATCATCTCCGTCCACCCCTTGATGCAGGAGATCCCCCTGCAGGTGTTGTCTCGGATGAAACGAGACATCCCTTTCGTTACCGTGGTAACCGATCTGATTACCATCCCACCGGTGTGGTTTGACGAAAGCGCCACCCTCTGTTTCGTGCCCAGTGAGGAGGGATATCGTTTGGCCCAGCAGGCGGGGTTGCGGCCGGAGCAATTGCGCCAATATGGCTTGCCCATCCGTCCGGCGTTCGCCCGGAGGCCGCGCCCCAAACCTCTATTGCGGCAGGAGTTGGGTATGTTGCCCGATGTGCCGACGGCGTTGATCGTCAGCGGTGGCGAGGGAATGGGGCCAGTGGGCGAAATCGCCCGGGCGGTGGCGGCACGTCTGGCCGCCGATGGTCGAGAGGAGGAACGTTCGCCCGGCCAATTGGTAGTGATCTGCGGCCGCAACCAGAGGCTCCAGGAGGAGTTAGAGGCCCACGATTGGCCCGTCCCGGCCATCGTGCAGGGCTTTGTGGAGAATATCTGGGATTGGATGGCGGCCTGCGATTGCATTATCACCAAGGCAGGCCCCGGCACCATTGCGGAAGCCTGCGCATTGGGGCTGCCGATCCTCCTCAGCGGCTACATCCCGGGGCAGGAATCGGGCAACGTGCCCTACGTCCTCAAACATGGGATCGGCGTCTACGTCGAAGATCCCTGGCAGATCGCCGAGGTGGTCAGTGGCTGGTTCGGTCCGCAGCGTGCGGTTCTGGAGCAGGTGGCGGAAAGGGCACGCCAGTTAGGTCGGCCCCAGGCCACGTACCAGATCGTCGAGGAGATCGCGGGGCTAGTGAGGGGGTAACCACGGGGAGGCGAAGGAGGCGGGGCATTTAGGGAAGAGGGAATATGAACCCCGAAGCACGAGGGAAAACAGCCCTGGTTGCACTCATCGTGGTACTGGCAGTGATGGCTGCCTTGGGCGCTGCGCCTGCCTTGGCTGGCCAGTCGTGGGAGCAATCTCCAGATTGCGACCAGAGTATCGCCGTCTGGAGACGGCTCCCACTTGTGAATACCCGCCACCGAATGGAATTCGGTGGCTACGCCCGGGACGTAGGGGCGACCGGCCAGTCGCCCTTACTGGAAATCGCATTTCCGGGCGGCGTGGGTAGCGAGATCCCGGCCCACGTCGGTCGCCGGTGGATGAATCCACCGGCTGGTCTTGTCCAGTCCCGCTGGGACTGGGCCGCGATGGGCCGCCCAACCCATTCACAAGCGTTTCCATCCACCCAGGTTGCCCCGACCGGATACATCTCCTACACCATCCGCCCCCAGGACATCGTCTCCCAAAGCGAGATCCTCGCCAACCCCTACTACGCCGAGAAAATCAACTCGGTCTATTGGACCCGGCCCTTCTATCAGACGGAGCGACAAAGGCAAAGGGTAACCGATGAGTGCGTTTTCCAGGAAAGTCTCTGGCGAATCCTGGTGCGGAATGATCCCGTTTGGGCCTCCACCACGGACCCTGACCGGCGACGGCTGGAGGTGCTCAGAGTGGCGGCGATGAACCCCGCCCTGGCGGAGAGGATGCCGGGATTTAGAAATGAGGCGCTTCCCGATCAGGTCCTTTGGCGGCAGATTGTGGTGGAGTGGCTGGAGAGGATTCAGGAGGACCACCCTCACGCCTTCCGATACTGGCTGGAGAGGTGTTTGGAGGGAGCAAAGATGGATGCGGGGGTTGTGGGGACGGTCATCCATCTCCCCACCCCCGAACGGCCAACGCCGAGCGCCGAAGCGCCGGAACTTTTGGAGTGGGGGCTGAAATGGGATGCTGGCCGCAAAGTCTATGTCACCGTGGACAACCGCTACGGCCTGCCCGTCGGCAATGAGGCAGCCTGGTATTTCCCTAAAATTTCCTATACAGTGGACCGCGGAGACGGGAACCCAGTTAACTACACTGGAGCCATTGGCTTTTCCCCATGGATGGCCGAGGCTTTATGGAAGGCGACCGGTAAACTCGTTTTGCCAGTTGAATTTCCCGAGGGTCAAGAAGTGAACTTTACTATTAATCAACTTTCTGTAGTTTACCAAGGAAAGGAATATTTCTGGATTGGCCTTAAACTGCCGATTGGAGCTTATCTTGTCGCCCCGCTTTCCACCGAAAAGGCCAGGTACGGGAATTTTTTCACAAATGAAGGGAGCCCGGGCGATGGCGTCCTGTTACCAATGGGAGGTGGTAACGAACTTCAGATAGGTGCGAGAGGAGGAAACAGTCGAACCTACCAGTCTCCTCAGATTGCGGTAGGAACGCGCCTTTTTGAGATCACTTCCACCAATGAGTTTTTACAACAAAAGGGCTCAAATGCTTGGGTTGGAGAATTTGGCGACGATATTCCTTTTACTCCTGAAACATTCTTTTGGCCAAAAGCAGGAGTGGTGGGTTTTATTCACCAATAGATTAATTTCTTATCTTGACAACGGTTTTCCCTCTAAGTTATCCTAAGTTTAGTGTTAGAGACTGCCCAAAATACCACCAAAATCACAAAATATCTCTTGGTTGTTCTGGTAGTCCTGATATTAGTCCTCCTTGGTCTTAACCTCGCTCTTTCTCGCTATGGAGCCTTTTGGGAGAAAAAGAGCCGGTTTGGTCTTTCCTGCCCGGCGCCGAAAGAGTTTTGCTCAAAGGGGAAGAAAATAACTTTAGGAGGAAGATACGTCGGGGTTGGCTATCTTTTACCTGCAGGAACATCTTTCTTGGCGGCGATGAATGGAGAATTAAGGTACGGGCACGTGGTGATGAATCCGGAATATGGCGGGGAAACTTTTCAAACGGTTTCTGTCCTTAATGGCCGGGACCATCTGATTTATACCTACTCGGGAAATCCCGAATACAGGACGGGGATGGTTTCCAAAGGTGAACCGATAGGCAAAGTAGACCAAAGACTTTCTCCTTATGGAGAAGTGAACTTGCTTTTTCTTTATGAGAAGGGAGGAAAGCCGGTAGAGATTTCCAGCAAAGATTTTGACTGAAATGAAAAAAGTTGCTGTTGCCTTGTTTTTAGTTTTGGCTATCTTTTTGATTTTGCCCCAACCGGTTGAGGCTGGGGTTTATTGTCCGGATGGCTATACTAAATGTGGGCTTCAGCCTGGAGCAGGATGTTACGGCGATGCGGGATGTGAGGAGGCCTGTTGTACCGGCCCAAAACCTGCAGACTTTTGTTGTGGGGCTTCCAATTGTGGCTCTGTTCCTGCCTGGAGCTATGCCTGGGCAATTTGTTGCAGAAAGAGAGATCTCCTTGAGACCAAGTTTGAATTTGGTTGGGAGACGACGGATTGTAATACCGCTGACCGCTGTGATGAGGCGAGGACTCCTGCCGGAAGTTATGATGCCGATGGGGATATTGCCTACGGTCTTTGTGATATTTCCCAAGGGCTTTTGAACTGCGGACGATATGGGGCGCATTATAAGAAATGCTGTCGGGTGGCGGGGGCAGTTCAGTCGGGAGCAAGGCTGACTGGCGCTACCAGTTCCTGCAGCAATGGGACTTGTAACTCACCGGGGGTTTGTGTCCGAGCCGCCGATGTTTGCGATTCTAACAAATGCCTTGATTCCTGGGATGGCTATTGCTGGAGTTTGAAGGCCTGTGGGGCGCCGCCGGGGGCGACGCCGACACCGACGATCCCGCCCGCTACTTATATTTGTATCAAAGGAGGGAGCGGGGCTGACCCGAAGGTCTGCGATGCTTGGTTAGATGTCAACGTTCCTTCCGAAGCAAATATCGGCGGTGTGGCAATATCCGCTCAGTCCACAAATTCCGCCTTTGTCTCCTGCTCGGTGTGAGGGCAGGAACAGTTCGCGTTCTTTTCCCCGCCCGAGCAAGTATTGACGAAACCCCTGTTCTTTAGTAAACTATAGGCGCTTGCAACAGGCTTCAATGGTGAAGGGGATGGAAAGCGTAGATCTGATTGTTCACAGCGCCAAACAAATGGTCACCGTGGCCGGAAAGGGGCCCAGGGTAGGCGCAGAGATGGCGACCCTGGGCATTGTCGTGGACGGTGCCCTGGCCATTTCCGGAGAGCGCATCGTGGGCGTGGGGTCTTCCTCCGAAATCCTACGGCGCTATCGGGCCGACGAGTACATCAGCGCCGCTGGCCGCGTGGTAACGCCCGGCTTCGTGGACGCCCACACCCACCTGGTATTCGCTGGCGACCGGGCAAACGAGTTCGAGATGCGCGTGGGTGGTGCTACGTACTTGGATATCATGCGCGCTGGCGGTGGCATCATGAGCACCGTTCGGGCCACCCGCGAGGCTTCACTGGAGACGTTAGTCGAACAGAGTCTGGAGCGTCTGGATCGCATGATCTTGCATGGCACCACCACCGCCGAGGTGAAAACGGGCTACGGGCTGACCACCGAGGACGAAATCCGCATCCTCGCGGCCATCAGCGTGCTTGACGCCGCCCACGCCATTGATCTGGTGCCGACGTTCCTCGGCGCGCATGCTGTCCCTGAGGAGTATGCTGACCGTGCCGATGCCTACGTGGACCTGGTGGTGAACGAGATGCTGCCGCAGGTGCTGGCTATCGCCGGGGAGGAGGCGGACCCTGACGTCGAAATCCGGCGACCAGTTTTCTGCGACGTGTTCTGCGATGAGGGAGCATTTGACCTCACCCAGACGCGACGTATCTTGGAGGCAGCCAAAGCGGCAGGGTTGGGACTGAAGGTGCACGCCGACGAGTTCGCCAACCTGGGTGCAGCCTCGCTGGCCGCCGAACTCGGCGCCACCTCTGCCGACCACCTCGTGCATACCTCCGCGCAAGATATGGCGGCCATGGCGAGGGCAGGTGTCATCGGCGTTTTGCTCCCCGGCACGTCCTTCGGCCTGGGGCATCACGACTTCGCCGCCGCTCGGGCCCTCATTGCTGCTGGCGTCCCTATCTCTCTGGGCACGGACCTCAACCCTGGCACTTGCTGGTGCGAGTCCATGCCTTTCATGATGGCCCTAGCCTGCCGCTATATAGGGATGACCCCAGCGGAGGCGCTCGTGGCTTCGACTATTAACGCAGCCTGCGCTGTTGGTCTGGGCGATACGGTGGGTAGTCTGGAGCCGGGCAAGTTGGCCGATGTCGTCATCCACGAGATCCCCGATTACCGCTACCTGGCCTATCGTTTCGGCACCAACCCCGTGTGTGCAGTGATTAAGAGGGGCGAACTGGTTGTCAGCGCCCGATAGGCAAGGATGGTTGGGGAAAGATGAGGGGCAGTGGAAAACCAAAAGTGTATATAACGCGCCTGATCCCGGAGGAAGGGCTCAACCGGGTACGGGAGAAGACGCACTGTAGAGTGTGGGAAGGAGAACTACCACCGCCACGCGAGGTACTTTTGCGAGAAGTCGCCGACGTTGAGGGGCTATTGTGCTTGCTTACCGATCCCATTGACGCCGAGGTAATGGATGCGGCCCCGAAACTAAGGGTCATCAGCAACTACGCGGTGGGCTACGATAACATTGACGTCTCCGCTGCCACCGCACGGGGAATCATCGTGGCCAATACACCCGGCGTGCTCACCGACACTACCGCCGACATGGCTTTCGCCCTGCTGATGGCGGTAGCGCGTCGCGTGGTGGAAGCAGATCGCTTTGTGCGTGCCGGTCGCTGGAAAACCTGGGGGCCGCGCTTACTTTTGGGGCGAGATGTACACGGCGCTACTTTGGGCATTGTGGGGATGGGGCGAGTGGGTGCAGCCGTGGCCCGGCGGGCTCGCGGGTTTGCCATGCGCATCCTCTACTACGACGTTGTCCGCCGCGAGAGCCTGGAGTCTGAACTGGGCGTGGAATGGGTTGATCTGGAGACATTGCTGCGGGAATCGGATTTTGTAACCATCCACACTGCGCTCACAGATGAGACGCGGCATCTTATCAGCACCCGTGAATTGGGCTTAATGAAGCCCACGGCCATCTTGATCAACACCGCGCGCGGCCCTATCGTGGATCAGAAAGCGCTCTACGAGGCACTGCGAAATGGCGTGATTGCAGGAGCAGGTCTGGACGTCACCGATCCGGAGCCCATCGCGCCGGACGACCCGCTCCTGACACTGGATAACGTGGTCATTACCCCGCACATTGCCAGCGCCAGCATTGCGACTCGAACCCAGATGGCGATCATGGCTGCCGATAACTTGCTGGCTGGATTGCGAGGGGAAAGACCACTCAGCGTGGTGAACCCCGAAGTATTCGAGAGAGGGCTCAAGGATAACGGACCGAGATAAGTCCACACCCATGGGGTGATGTGATCACGAGATTACTAAACGAAAGGAGCGATCAGTGGATCAAGCGAAAATCGAGGAGCTGAAGGCCATCGCCCATCGTGTCCGCTGCGACATCATCTGGGCCTTAGCCCACGCTGGCTCCGGCCATCCAGGCGGATCGCTTTCTGCGACCGACTTTGGCGTGGCACTTTACTTTCACGCTTTGCGCCACGACCCCAAGAATCCGTGCTGGGAGGGCCGTGACCGAGTTATCTTCTCTAAGGGGCATGTCTCGCCCTTGGTTTTCTCGCTGCTGGCCGAGTCGGGGTATATTGAGCGCCAGGAACTGAAGACGTTCCGCAAACTCGGTAGCCGGTTGCAAGGGCACCCCAATATGGAGTGTCCGGGCATCGAAGTGGGCACTGGATCACTGGGGCAGGGGCTGTCGGTAGCCGTGGGCATGGCTTTGGGCCTGCGGATGAACCGCAGCGACAGCCGGGTCTATTGCATCATGGGCGATGGGGAGAACCAGGAAGGCGCCACCTGGGAGGCGATCATGTCGGCCGGACACTACAAGTTGGATAACCTCTGTGTGGTGCTCGACAACAACGGCCTGCAAATCGACGGTTGGGTCGAGGATGTGATGGGCCTGGCCCCCCTGGCCGATAAGTGGCGGGCCTTCCGCTGGCACATCATTGAGATAGACGGCCACGACATGGCGCAGTGTGTGCAGGCCTTTGAGGACGCCAAGAAGGTGAAGGGACAGCCCACGGTGATCATTGCCAAGACCATCAAGGGCAAGGGCGTCTCTTTTATGGAGAACGAGGCTGAGTGGCATGGCAAGGCGCCAAAGCGCGATGAAGCAATCCGGGCGCTGCAAGAGTTGGCCTGCCCGCTCGAATATTTTGATTTCTGATTCTGAGGAGAAGACCAAATGGCTGAAGTGAAAGCGAGGGCCACACGCGACGCTTATGGTGAGGCGTTGGTTGAACTGGGGGCGAAGGACGAGCGCATCGTGGTGTTAGGCGCCGACCTGACCGACTCCACGCGCACCAAATGGTTTGCGGACAAGTACCCCGACCGATTCTTTGATTTCGGCATCGCGGAGCAGAACATGCTGAATGCAGCGGCGGGTCTAAGCCTGGTGGGCAAGATACCCTTCGTCAGCACCTATGGCGTCTTTGTTGCTGGTCGGGCGTGGGATCAGATCCGCACCACCACCTGCTACAGCAACCTGAACGTTAAGATTGGCGGGGCACACGGCGGCATCTCTGTAGGACCAGATGGTGCGACCCACCAAGCGCTGGAGGACGTGGCCACCATGCGCGTCCTACCCAACATGGTAGTGATCGTACCCGCGGATTTCTACGAGTGCAAGAAGGCTGTTATGTGGTCGGTGGAGCATTATGGGCCAGTGTATTTGCGCTTCGGGCGCGAGCCCGTACCCATCGTAACCAAGCCCGAAGACCCATTTGTGTTTGGTAAGGCGAATCTGATCAACGATGGATCCGATGTGACTATCATCAACAACGGCCCCGTACTCAAGCAGTGCATGGAGGCGGTGGAGATGTTGGCGCAAAAGGGCATCTCGGCGCGATTGCTCAACATGCATACCGTCAAGCCCATTGATCGCGCCGCCATCCGGCAGGCAGCAATGGAGACGGGTGCTATAGTAACCGTTGAGGAGCACCAAGTAATGGGGGGCTTCGGAAGCGCGGTGGCAGAAGCGGTTGTACAAGAGCACCCAGTGCCCATGCGCTTCATTGGCATCCAAGACCGCTTTGGCGAGTCTGGTACCCCGGAGGAACTTTTCGAGGAATTCGGGCTGACAGCGAAGCACATTGTAAAGGCGGTGGAGGAAGTACTGGCCCAGAAAAAGGGGCGTGGATAGCCTACGGGTGATATGAGCCCCAGGAGGCCGGTCATTACAGCCTGGGGCTCTCCGCAAACAGGCGCTGGGTCGCGGGATGAGGCTCTCTCCTGGTGGCTGAGTTTGACAAAATACCGCTCGACGGCTATACTATTTCAGCAAGCTGATTGGCAGCAACGAACTTTGTTGCCCGCCAATCAGCCAATCTCTGTTAGGGAGCAATCATCCGTCGGAGGTGTAGTGCTGGTGTATGCAATTGTGGAGACGGGGAGCAAGCAATACCGGGTCGAACCAGGCGATGAGATCCGAGTTGAATACCTGCCGGTTGACGAGGGCAAAAAGGTCAAACTGGATCGCGTGCTCTTGGTGAATGACGGCAAGAAGGTGAAAATCGGCACGCCTACGGTCAAAGGCGCTAGCGTCTCAGCGACAGTGCTTCGGCATGAGAAAGGGCCGAAAGTAACGGTTTTCAAGTATTTCCCGAAGCAGCGTTATCGGGTGAAGACCGGACACCGTCAGAACTACACCCGGTTGCGGATTGAACAGATCAAAGCCTGACAAAGGCGTGAGCCCGCGTCAGTGCAGTAAGGGAGGTTATTATGGCACACAAGAAAGGCGGCGGTTCAAGCCGCAATGCGCGCGATAGCGAATCCAAACGATTAGGTGTCAAGCGCTACGATGGACAACGAGTGCGCTCAGGCACCATCATTGTTCGTCAGCGTGGTTCTACATTCCACCCCGGCGAAAATGTCAGCATGGGGCGAGATTACACCCTATTCGCCACCATTGATGGTTATGTAAAATTTGAGCGGGTCTCGCGGACCAAACAACGCGTCAGCGTGTACCCAGAAAGGCAGAAGTAAGTCGCAGTGAAGAAGGATATTCACCCCAAATACTACCCCAATGCGAAGGTCATTTGCGCATGTGGGAATACCTTTACCGTAGGTTCCACGGTGCCCGAAATCCGCACTGATGTGTGTTCCGTTTGCCACCCGTTTTTCACAGGTGAGCAGCGCATTGTAGATACGGCAGGTCAAGTCGAGCGTTTCCAGCGACGATTGGACAAAGCCGAAGGGCGGCCAGAGAAGAAGAAGAGGCACATCAAGAAACAGCGCAAGGTTGAAAGGCTGTTTGAACTGGTGCCCGAGGAAGGGGACATCAGCGAGGGCGTAGCCGTAGAAGCACCCGAGGCCGTAAGCCAACCCACGCCCGCCGAGGCTGCTCCTGCCCCTGAAACAGTAGAGGAGGCCAGGTCCGTCGCTCCCACCCCCGAAGTGGTGGCCGAAGCAGAGGTCGCACCTGAATCCAAGCCCAAGCGGACAGCCCGCAAGCCGGCCACCAAAAAGGCAGTTAGCGCTGGCAAGCCTAAAGCAGAGAGAATCGCAGCCACCACCGATAAGGCGAAGGCCAAGCCTAAGAAGACCACTGCCAAGGACGAGAAGAAGGTTGCTCGTCAAGGTGCACGCAAGACCAAAGAGGCAGGAGAGACAGAGGCTACTGAGAAGCCAGCCGCCAAAAAGACTGCAACCTCGAGGGCAAAGAAGAAGAGCACCGAACCTGCCTCAACTGACGAGGCATAGGGACGGAGTGAAGAGGGAAAAGTGAGACGGAGTGCTTGGCACTCTGTCTTTTTTCTGAGTGGGGATGCGAATAGGAGGGCAAGTTGAGTTATCACCGGTATGATGGGGGATGGATTGAGGTAATCTGTGGTTCAATGTTCTCCGGAAAGACCGAAGAACTCATCCGCCGCGTAAAGCGAGCCCAGATTGCTAAGCAGAAGGTCCAGGTATTTAAGCCCAGCATAGATGATCGTTACTCTCAAGCCGATGTCACCTCTCACAGCGGGGTGCAAGTTGTGGCCACCCCGGTCAGCGATGCCTCATCCATCTTAGGACTAGTGGACCCTGACACCGAAGTGGTGGCAATAGATGAGGCCCAGTTCTTCGACTGGGGGATCGCTGAGGTGTGCAATACCCTTGCCGACCGGGGTATCCGCGTGATTGTGGCTGGGCTGGATATGGATTTCCGCGGCGAACCATTCGGCCCCGTTCCTGTACTGATGGCTCAGGCGGAACTGGTGGATAAGTTGCAGGCCATCTGCGTTGTGTGCGGGGCCCCAGCCAGCCGGACACAACGTCTTATTAATGGCAAGCCCGCCTCTTACCACGATCCAGTGATTATGGTCGGCGCGAGCGAGGTATACGAGGCACGCTGTCGCGTTTGCCACGAAGTCCCTGGGAAAGAAGAGCAGTGAGCGATTTCCACTACGGGGGCCAGGCCGTTATCGAAGGCGTAATGATGCGTGGAGCGCGGCACATGGCCGTGGCTGTACGCCGTCCATCGGGTGAGATTTTGTTACACAGTGAGCCGCTGACTACCGCCCTCAACAACAGTGCGTGGAGTAAGTTGCCCTTCGTACGCGGGCTGACATTGCTGTGGGACACGCTCAGCCTGGGACTGCGCACCCTGCTTTTCTCTGCAAATGTGGCCTTGGAAAATGAGCAGGTGGAACTCACCCCGCCAATGGTTATCAGCACCCTAGTCATCTCTCTGGCTTTTGTCGTGGCCCTATTTCTTGTCGGCCCGCTGCTTATTACCAGTCTGTTAGACCGCTACGTAGTCTCGCCCTTGGTCAGCAACTTGATCGAGGGCGTAATCAGGCTGATCGTGTTCTTGGCCTATGTGGTGGTAATCGGCCGCTTACCGGATATTCAACGCGTGTTCGCCTATCATGGCGCGGAACACAAGGCTGTCAATGCCTACGAAGCAGGCGATGCCCTCGAGATAGCAACCGTTAGCAACCACAGCACAGTTCACACTCGTTGCGGCACCAGTTTTCTGCTGGTCATCTTGGTACTCTTCGTGCTCATTACTTCGCTCCTGGGCCGGCCACCGCTCGTCTGGCGCCTCATTTCGCGCGTGTTATTACTGCCAGTTGTGGCTGGTATCGCCTATGAGGTGATCCGATTTAGTGCTGACCACCAGGACAACCCTCTGGTTCGCTTGCTCACCATCCCCGGTTTGGCGTTGCAGCAACTGACCACTCGTGAGCCCGATCAGAGCATGGTCGAAGTGGCTATTACTGCCCTGAAACGCGTTTTGGCTGACGACGGGGTTTCACCTGGCGCACAACAGGCTAACCCCATCGTTCCACATTAGGAGTGTGCGAAGGTATAGGGCAATAAACCCAAATCTTGAGTCTGACAGGAGGAAACATGCTCAGCAAAGAGGAACTTTTGGCCAAGGCAAAGAAGCCCGCCGATGACGCTCTGAAATTGCACCCCTTTTATCACGGCAAAGTGCAGGTAACCGCTAAGTGTGCCATCCGCAGTTTCGATGATTTCGCTATCTGGTACACCCCTGGTGTGGCGGCTCCCTGCCGTGCCATTGCCGCCAACCCGGAGTTAGTGTACGAGCATACCAACAAAGCGAACGTCATTGCGGTGGTATCAGACGGTACCCGCGTGCTTGGGCTGGGAGATATCGGCCCCGAGGCTGGTTTGCCTGTGATGGAGGGTAAGGCACTTCTCTTCAAATACCTGGGTGGCGTGGATGCCGTGCCCCTTTGTCTGGACACGAAAGATGCCGACGAAATCATCCACGCGGTTAAACTCATCCAGCCTTCATTTGGAGGCATCAATCTGGAAGATATCGCCCAGCCGAAATGTTTCAGGGTCCTTGACTCCCTGCGTGCCGACCCCGAGGTGCAAATTCCCGTCTGGCACGATGACCAGCAAGGGACAGCCACCGTACTGCTGGCCGGATTGATCAACGCACTCAAACTAGTGGACAAGAAAATCACGGACGTCAAAGTGGCGATGATCGGCATGGGTGCAGCCAATGTAGCGACGTTACGCTTATTGCGGGCCATGGGGATGCCAATGGGTCACCTTGTAGCCACCGATAGCAAAGGCATCCTGCATCCAGATCGTGAGGATATCGCGGCACGCAAAGATGAATTCGTTGACAAGTGGATGGTATGCCTGGAGAGCAACAGCGAAGGCGTGCGCGGGGGCCCAGCCGAGGCAATGGAGGGCGCGGATGTGTGCATTGCTTTCTCCACGCCCGGCCCGGGTACCATCAAACCAGAGTGGGTGAAGCGCATGGCCTCAAAGGCCATCGTTTTCCCCTGCGCCAACCCGATACCCGAGATCTGGCCCTGGGAAGCCAAGGAGGCTGGAGCAGTTATCGTAGGCACAGGTCGCTCGGACTTCCCCAATCAACTCAATAATTCGCTGGGCTTCCCGGGCATCTTCCGTGGTACGCTGGATGTCCGCGCGCGGACTATCACCGATGAGATGTGCCTGGCTGCGGCGGCCGAACTGGCGAAGTGCGCCGAGGACCGGGGCATCCATGAGGAAAACATCGCCCCCACCATGGACGAATGGGAGGTCTTTCCCCGCGAGGCAGTGGCAGTAGCGTTAAAGGCCCAAGAGCAAGGTGTCGCCCGGCTCACGTTGTCCCGCGAACAGCTGTGGGAAAAGGCATCGAAGACCATTCAACACGCCCGCGAAACCGTACATCTCCTAATGCGCGAGGGGTACATAGAGCCTGCGCCAGAGGGATGATCGGGCAACGAAGTACAGAGGGGGCAGTTGTTAGGCCCCCTCTTTTTTTCTCCCTGAGAATGTGAACAGTACATAAACGACGCTGCACTTTGACTGGCTATCACTTTCAAATTACAATCTTATTTGTAGGAGGTACGTTTTGGTCAAACTCGTCTATCGCGACAGGGAATGGGAATTAAAACCCGGCATCAGCCTGCGTGACGCCATCCTAAAAGTTGGCTTGGATCCCGAGGGTGTTTTGGGCGTGCGCGAGGGTAAACTGATCACCGATGACCTGATCCTTGCGGATGGCGATGTGGTGAAGTTGATCGCTGTGGTATCGGGGGGATATTGACAGCGTTTGGGAGCGTTGAATGAAGTGTAAGAAGTGCGCAGAGCCGGCTGTCATCAACATGCGCCAGCATCGCCTGGCGCTATGTGCTTCTCATTTCCTGGAATGGGTGCCTGCGCAGGTCGAGCGCACGATTCGCGCTTATCGGATGTTCCATCGGAACGATAAGGTACTCGTCGCAGTTTCCGGTGGCAAAGACAGCCTGAGTCTATGGGATATCTTGCTAAGTTTGGGGTACCGGGCCGACGGACTTTACATCCAGTTAGGCATCTCAGATGGTGACTATTCGGCGCTCTCATTGGAGAAATGCCAAGCCTTTGCTGCAGAGCGGGGCGCGAACTTACAGGTAGTCAACGTGCGCGAACGGTATGGCAAATCCATCCCCGAGGTGGCGAGGACAAAGCGCGGACGGTCTACCTGTGCTGTGTGCGGGTTAATCAAGCGGCATATCATGAACCAGGCAGCCTATGAGGGCGGCTACGCGGCCTTGGCAACTGGGCACAATGTGGATGACGAAGCGGCCATATTACTCGAGAATGTCCTGCGGTGGCAGACCGGTTACTTAGAGCGGCAAGGGCCAGTGTTGCCGTCCACCTATCCAAAATTGGCGCGAAAGGTGCGTCCGCTGGCCCGGCTGTACGAGCGCGAGATGGCCGCCTACGCTGTGGTGCGTGGCATTGATTATATATACGACGAATGTCCCTACGCGAAAGGAGCGACCACGCTGTTCTACAAAGAACTCCTCAACCGTTTGGAGGAGCGTTCGCGAGGGACAAAATTACAATTTTACCAACATTTCTTGCGGGCGCGGGAGGCGGGTAAAATATTCTCTCGCCGTCCTGCGCCGACAGAGTTTCACGAGTGTGAAGCCTGTGGTCAGCCGACGACGGTGCCCGGTCTGTGTGCCTTTTGCCGACTGTGGGTGACAGGATGATCAACCGGAAGGCGTATCGCTATTTCGATTTGGTGATGGCTACGTTCGTTGCTGTCCTGTTGATCAGCAACGTAGCATCGAGCAAGATATTGCGCCTGGGGCCCTTCACTTTTGATGGGGGCACTATCCTCTTTCCCATTAGTTACATCTTCGGCGACATTTTGACGGAAGTCTATGGCTACGCTCGTTCGCGCCGCGTGATCTGGGCGGGCTTCAGCGCTGCTTTGCTTATGGCTGTTGTGTTCATGATTGTGGGGGCGTTACCCCCTGCCGAGGGATGGGAGGGTCAGGAGGCTTACATGCTCATCCTGGGCGTAACGCCGCGCATCGTGATTGGCAGCCTGGTTGCCTATTTTGCTGGGGAGTTCTCCAACTCGTTCACGTTAGCCAAGATGAAGATATGGACCAAGGGCCGGTGGCTCTGGACGCGCACCATCGGCTCCACCATCGTTGGCGAATTCGTGGACACCCTGCTTTTCGTGACCATTGCCTTTTTGGGCACCTTACCGACACCACTCCTATGGAGCGTGATCGTATCCAATTATATCTTCAAGACCGGTGTTGAGGCTCTGGCGACGCCCCTCACTTACACCGTGGTGGGGTTCCTGAAGAAGGCGGAAAATGAAGACTACTACGATTATGAGACGGATTTCAACCCGTTCAAGATCACAACGTGAGGAGATGAGACGCTGACCTCCGAATCGGCACCCGTCAATCCCCTTTTGGAAGAAGCGCCCCCTGGCCACCGTTCCGGTTTCGTCGCTGTTATCGGTGCGCCGAACGTGGGCAAGTCCACCTTGATAAACGCTTACTTGGGACAGAAGATCGCTATCGTCTCGCCCAAGCCCCAGACGACACGCAACCGTATCCTGGGCATTCTAACTCGTCCAGACGCACAGGTCATTTTTGTGGACACGCCGGGCATTCATCGCCCCTTGCACGCCTTAGGCAAAGTAATGGTTGAGACAGCCCGTCAGACTATCCCCGATGCCGATGTAATACTGTTTGTAGTGGATGTCTCCGTCATGCCCACTACTGAAGACCGCCTAATCGCCGATCTTCTAGCGAATAGCAAGCATGGCCCTGTCGTGCTCACCCTCAACAAGATGGATCTGTTGCGGCCAGAGGATGTGAAGAAGCATACTGATGCCTATTTTGCTCTGGGCGCTTTCGCGGATTGGATGCTTATCTCTGCGACCCGTGCTGAAAATCTGGACAAACTAATGGAACGGATCGTCACCCTGCTGCCAGAAGGGCCGCGCTATTACCCACCTGATCAAGTCACGGACCAGACAGAGCGTTTCATCGCTGCTGAACTCATCCGTGAACAGGTGCTGCGGTTTACTCACCAAGAGGTGCCCCATGCGGTTGCAGTGAGCATCGAGGAGTTTAAGGAGCGCCATGAGAACCTGTTGTATATTAGCGCGACGATCTATGTGGAGAAGGATTCACAGAAGGGTATTCTTATCGGCCAGAAGGGGGCGATGCTGAAGCGCATCGGACAGGCAGCGCGGGAAGAGATCGAGCGTATGACCGGGAGCAAAGTGTATTTAGAGCTCTGGGTGAAAGTGTGGGAGAAATGGCGGCGCGATGTTGACCGGCTCCGACAACTCGGGTACGCTGTTCCGGGCAAGCAGATGCCATAAAGTGACTATATTTTCGACCAAAAGAGGTGGGTTCCTGTTCGCAATGATATTGACAGGAGCCCCTTTTGCGCTAGTGCATCCTTTGGCGCTGCCACAATCTTAAGGCCGTCTCGGTGCACCTTGCCTTAGGTATGATTCTTAAACACCATTGCTCAATCGAGTTATGGGAATATGCCCCGGGCGCGTATCGCCGCGGCTACTCTGTCCACTGCTAGCATGTAGGCTCCTAGCCGTAACGATACTTGCCTTTCTTGGCTGAAACTCCACACCTCTTTGAAGCTGCGAACCATGGTGCGTCTGAGATTGCGATTGACCTCTGTTTCATCCCAGAAAAAACTTTGTAGATCCTGCACCCACTCCAAGTAACTGACCACAACTCCCCCGGCATTAGCCAGGATGTCGGGCACTACGGTGATACGCCGATCGTTTAGGATCTCGTCGGCCTCGCGGGTAGTGGGACCATTCGCACCCTCCACGATCATTCTGGCTCGGATGTACGGAGCGTTATTGACGTGGATCTGATTCTCAAGCGCAGCCGGAATTAAGACATCCACGTCGCTTAGGAGCAACTCTTCATTGCTGATTTTCTCCACACCAGAAACTTCGTACCCCTCCAACAATCGTTTCGGATGGGCAGCCACGTGCTGATTTATACTGGCTATATCAAGGCCATGAGGGTTATATAGCCCACCGGTGATGTCGCTCACTGCCACAATCTTGCAACCCATCTGGTGCAGAATTGTCGCCGTGGCAGAACCGACATTGCCGTACCCCTGCACTGCCACTGTGGTATCCGAGAGTCTTCGGCGCTTGCGCTTCAGGAGTTCTGCGGTAACAATGGCTATTCCCCGCCCAGTAGCCTCCCTACGCCCCAGCGACCCTCCTAAAGAGGTGGGTTTGCCGGTAACGATCTCCATCGCGGTCCTGCCTTCGATCATGCTGACCGTATCGGCCATCCAGGCCATAACCTGAGCATTTGTGTTGACATCAGGTGCAGGAATATCTCGCTTGGGGCCAAGGATAGGCATAATCATGGCTGTGAAGCGACGTGTGAGTCGGCAAATCTCGTTCTCAGACAAGAGCATTGGATTACACCGCACGCCGCCTTTAGCCCCACCATAGGGGATACCCACCACAGCGCATTTCCAAGTCATCAGTGCTGCCAGTGCCTTGATTTCATTCAGACTCACGTCTGGATGATAGCGAATACCACCTTTGCATGGGCCACGTGCACTAGAATGCTGGACTCGATAGCCAGTAAAGACTTCGATGCGACCGTCATCCATCACTACAGGCACAGCCACCGTCAGTTCTCGCTCTGGTTGGCGCAGAATGGCAAGGATGCCCGGGGCCAGGTTTAGGCGTTGAGCCACATCATCGAGTTGAGCCAGCGCTGTATCCCACAGGTCTTGCTCAGGTCGCTCGGCTATAACGAAACTGGGACGAGGTCCGACAAGTACTTCGTCTAACTGTCTCTCCAAAATTCCTCCCCGTTGCAATTTCACTGTTCGAAGCCCTTCACCCCACTAAGAAGGCGGGGGCACATTTTATGTGGTCCGACCACCTTTTCAGGGCCCATTTATCACCGCCGCCAAATCTCAATCGGGGGAAGGTGAAGTGAGGAAAGCAGTGCGCCATAGCCAACGCGGCGTTTCACATCGTCGTCATCTATGATCTGCACATCCAATAGATGCATCAACTGCGGGGTACCGATCATGGTGCCATAGCCCTCAACTAGAGCGCGGTCCAATGCATTTACCAGTGAGTTCAAGGCGGCTGTCTTGCGTTGAGCCCAGATGATCAGATGAACCTGTGACGCCGGCGTCGCCTCACCGAAACAGACGTCCTCAGGCGTGGCATCGTAGCTATATAAATAGACCGTCTTGACATCTTCATCAAATTCAGCGAGATGCTTGGCCACTTGCTCGGCCAGACCATAGTGGAAATAGCCACAAGCAGTGCTGTCGCCTTGTCGCAAGCGATCAATCACCGCCTGAGGACCGTGTAGTCCCATTTTCTGGGCACAGAATTCCAGCGCCTTGGTCACGGCAGCATCAGCCATGCCAGTCATATCCGAAAGCGACTGTGAAGGCAACGCAAATTCAACGTTTACTGTTCCCATTTCCGTTGTTGATAAAGGTTCGGTCACCCTATTTCCCTCCCTCTCTGTTATTTTCTGACATCTTGGATTCGATCCAGGCTCAGTATAACAAAAAGTTCGTAGAAATCTCATAAAAAGCCCACCCCACCTTCTGAAAAATCCATGAAAAAGGCGGCTCTCGCATCCACGAGGCCGCCACTGCTTTCGTCTGGGGTTTATGGCCATCAATCCAAAGTGGTCTTATCGCCCTCGGGGCAAGTCAACATATAGCCAGTTCCCGGCGAGGTGATGATGTACTGAGGATTCGCCGGATCTGCTTCCAACTTGCGTCGCAGATAGCGAATATAGGCTCTCAGATAATCCACATCGTTGCGATACTCCAACCCCCACACATTTGTCAGCAAGTCTTGGTGTAGCACTACTCGGTTGGCGTTAAGGGCCAATTGGCGCAACAATTCATATTCAGTTCGGGTAAGTGATATCCTCTCGCCGCGCACTTTGACAGTGCGCCGAGCGAAATTGATCTCCAATTCGCCACACTGTAAGGTGGCCGTGGTTACCTCCTCGGGTCGTTGGGAACGGCGCAAAACCGCTCTGACTCGCGCTACCAGTTCTTTGGCACTGAAAGGCTTGGTGAGGTAATCGTCGGCTCCCACATCGAAGCCGCGTAGCATGTCGGCTTCTTGCGCCTTAGCGGTGAGCATGATCACCGGCACATCAGAGAATTCCCGGATGCGGCGGCACACCTCATAGCCATCTGGGCCCCGGGGGAGAAGGATGTCTAACAAAACCAGATCGGGCTGCTCCAAGGCTACCATCTCGATAGCCGATTCTCCTGTGGCGGCAGCAATTACTTGGAAACCCACCGCCTTCAGTACTTCGCTAACCAGCCGTACTACTCTGGGCTCGTCATCTACGACGAGGATCTTCTCGTTCATCCCGCTCCTCTCCCTGTTTCCAATCGGCTCAGATCCTTCAATGGTAGCGTGAAGTAAAACGTGCTGCCCCGCCCCACCTGACTCTCAGCCCAAATGTGGCCCCCGTGACTCTCCACAATGGAGCGAGCGATGGGCAGCCCTAACCCTGAGCCGACGACATGGCGGCCCAATCCCGACTTGACTCGGAAGAATTTTTCAAACAGCCGGTTCAGGTGCTCAGGTGCAATGCCTATTCCTTGATCGGCCACGCTGAGGACGATTTCATCCTCACGAACTTCACCCCTCACGACAATTAGCCCACCACCGGGTGAGTATTTCACCGCATTATCCAACAGATTCCGCAAGACTTGCGCAATACGGTCCGGATCGGCCTCTACAATAGGAAATTCCTTCGGAAAATCGACCAAAAAACGATGATTCGGACTGCGTCGCGCCACATCGTCAGTCACATTCTGGGTCAAATGAGGCAACATGACTGGCTGTGGCTTGAGTTTTAAGAAGCCAGCGTCAATGATTGAGGACTCAAGCATATCATGAATAAGATCCTGCAGGATATCGCATTCCTCATCGGTGATGGCAGTACACTCCTGTAAAATCAAACGGCGTGTGGTACACTATGGCGAACAAACCCATCACCATCCCGGAAGGGTAGAAAGGACCACACGCCATGGAAAGGATACCACCGAGTGAACGA
>JACIWT010000020.1 GCA_014360825.1 Chloroflexota bacterium
GCGGTATTCCGGTCAGTGCCATTATATTTGGAGGCATCACAAATCCCCGGCACCACGTGGCCATTAGCCGCATACCCTGTATTCCCTCCACCCGTCGCCCCCTCACACCGATCCGAAGCATCACATTCATGATATCGGTAAACATATTGATAATAATATGAGGTTGCCTGGTAGCATAGTTCGCAGTCATAAGCATACTTAAACGTCCAAACAGAACAAGGGTCACCAGGTTGGCAACATTTGTTTTCTAAAGGCACACCGTTAGCCGCGCAATCTGACATTTCCACCCCATTGGATGTGCAAGTGGCTTGGGCTAAGACCCTTTTGGGCAAGAAGAGGAAGCCCGTTATCAACAGAAGGAAAAAGAAAATCTGACAGGCTCGTTTAGTCATCATTGAAAACTATTACTAGTAATTGGTAAGGATTCTCCATTCTTTTCTACGCTAAAATAAAAATTTACTTCTCTGGTAGAAGAAATCGACTCGCCGCTTACCCGAGTAAGAACTTCACCCTTCCTTACCGCAAACGGCAGGGTTTCTGTTTCTCCTTGGAAAAAATAAACGGCTTTGTACCCCTCCCGACTGGTCAAAGAAATTGCTTCGAAAGGCGTTCCGTCTTCGCTTTTCCCTGCTCCTCGGTTTGGCTCACCGGTGAATGCTGCCAGCAAGGGTGTTCCTTCGGGCAAGATAAATTCTAATCCTACCAATTTACCTTCCCAATAAACTTCTTTTCCAGACTGACAGTAATCTTGAGGCACTGGACAACCGATAATGAAATCTTCTTTGGAAAGTTCTGGGGGAGATGGAGAAATCTTTGGCTGGGGTTTCTGCCAAAAGGCTCCGTAGCGAGAGAGGGCAAAATTGAACCCGATGAGAACAATTATCGAAGAAATCAGAACGAGAAGAGCAATTTTGGGGAGTTTAGAATCCTGGGCAGTTTCCATCATAAATTAAGAATAGAAGATTAGGGAATTATTGTCAAGGGAGAGTGAAAACAAGATCCCCCCGCTGATTCAAGATATCATCCGCATTAAAATCTAGGATGTTCTTTCCGTCTTCGCTAGGTATTGCTACCTGAATTTCCCCAGGAAACCAATTAGTAATTATTTTCTCGTTTTTTAACTTAAAAATGGCCTCTCCAATAAAAACTCCCTTTTTTTCTCCATATGTCAGGTCGGGAATTAAAACCTCCATGTTGTTCGGTAAAAAGAAACAATAGAGTATTTCTCCAGTACTATCAGCAACTACAGCCATATTGAATTTCGTCTTGTCAGGTACAAAGGCCTCGCGGATAAAAAAGACAGTTCCCACTACTGGAGATCTAAAAACAGTTCCGGAATTTAAGCCTTTTAACCCAATAAATTTTAGCGTAGGATCACCATAAGGACTCTGTTCTTCCTCAATCTGCACTACCATTCCTCTCGGGTCAAACATTAGGGGAATCTTAAATTCTCCCCTCTGTCTCGCGTCTTCTTGGAGCTTTGCGATTACCTTTGGCTTAAGTCCAATCCACCCCCATCGTTCCTCGCCATTGACAAAGTATTTTTCTTTGGCATAAATCCCGGCCTCGCTGCCGGCGGGCAGGCCGTAGCGGTTGTCCAGGGTGACATAGGCTTTTCGGCCAGCATCCCATTTCAATCCCCACTCGGAAAGTTCCGGCGCTTCCGCGGTTGGCCGTTCGGGGGTGGGAAGGTGGATGACCGTCCCCACAATCCTCGAATCCGTCTTTGCTCCCTCCAAGCACCGGTCCAGCCAGTATCGGAAAGCATGAGGGTGGTCCTCCTGAATCCTCCCCAGCCACTCCACCACAATCTGCCGCCAAAGGCCCTGGTCCGGAAGCGTTTCATTTCTAAACCCCGGCATCCTCTCCGCCAGGGCGGGGTTCATCGCCGCCACTCTGAGCACCTCCAGCCGTCGCTGGTTAGCGTCGGTGATAGAAGCCAAAGTCGGATCATTCCGAACCAGGATTCGCCAAATACTCTCCTGGAAAACGTACTCATCGGTTACCCTTTGTCTTTGCCGCTCCGTCTGATAGAAGGGCCGCGTCCAATAGACGGAGTTGATTTTCTCGGCGTAGTAGGGGCTGGCGAGGATTTCGCTTTGGGAGACGATGTCTTCGAGGCGGATGGTGTAAGAGATGTATCCGGTCGGGGCAATCTGGGTGGGCGGGAACGCTTGCAAACTGGTTTGGCGGCCTATCGCGGCCCAGTCCCAGCGGGACTGGACAAGACCAGCCGGTGGATTCATCCACTGGCGACCGGCGTGGGCCGGGATTTCACTACCCACCGCGCCTGGAAATGCGATCTCCAGTAGGGGCAGCCGGCCGGTCGCCCCTACATCCCGGGCGTAACCGTCGAATTCCATTCGGTGGCGGGTATTCACAAGTGGGAGCCGTCTCCAGACGGCGATACTCTGGTCGCAATCTGGAGATTGCTCCCCCGACTGGCCAGCCAGGGTGGGCAGAGTGCCCGAGGCGGCCGTCGCTACGAGAGTTAGGATGAGGGCCACCAGAATCTTCACCCTCGGTTCGCAGTTCATGTTTTTCCTCCGTTCGCCATTTCTACGATTTCGCAGCCCCGCCCGGAAATGAAATTTCCGGGCTACGGTCACGAAGTCCCGCAGGGACTTCGCAGGCGTAGCCACCGAATTCTATTCGGTGGCGGGTATTGGCGCAGACAGGGTTCGTCCCAGCAGAAGCGGGCGCAGCGCTCAGGGTAGCGATTGCTGCCAGTACTACGATGAGTGCAACCAGAGCCATTTTCGCTCGTGCTTCAGGGTTCATGTTCTCCCTCCGTCCCTACTCCCAGTGGGAGCCGTCTCCAGACGGCGATGCGCCGATCGCAATCTGGAGATTGCTCCCCCGACTGGCCAGCCAAGGCGGGCGCAGCGCTCAGGGCTACTATCACTGCCAGGGCCAGGACGAGGGCAACTAAGATTATTTTCACCCTTGCTTCGGAACTCACAGTGCTGCTTTCACTTGCTGCCTGCAGACGACGAATCCACGACCTGGCAAAGGTTCCAGGATCTTCACATGGCCATTATCGGGCAATGCACTCGGATTATAATGTGCCAGGTTGCCTTGGTCAAGCGTACGCATTCCGCGCTCAGATTTCGGTGCTATCCCCGCGCCTCTTGTCGCTTCGGCTGGAGCATAATATAATAGTGGTATCTCTCCAGGAAGGTCTGCACATGCAGTTGAACATCTCAACGGAACTCGTGCGCATCCATCCAACAGCCTACATTGCGCCGACGGCTGTACTGATCGGCGATATAACGATAGGTCCAGAGGCCAGTGTGTGGTACGGCGCAGTGCTGCGTGGCGACTCGGCACCCATCATCGTAGGGGCTCGGTCCAATGTGCAAGACGGTTGTATCCTCCACGTGGACCCATCGGCCGGCGTCACATTAGGCGAAGGTGTCACGTTAGGCCACGGCGCTATCGTGCACGCCGCAACCGTGGGGAACAATGTGCTGGTTGGTATGCGGGCTACCGTGCTGGATGGCGCCGTGATTGGCGACGATTGTATCATCGGAGCGGGAGCGGTGGTGACGCCGGGGATGATGGTGCCAGGAGGGTCACTGGTGATGGGCGTGCCAGGCAAGGTGGTGCGGGCATTGACTGCCCAGGAGATAGAATGGGTTAGGACGCGGGCCGAACACTACGTGAACTACACCCGGGTGTACCGCAGTCAGGCGGAAAAGCAGAGGTGAGCATGTTGGATATCATAGTCTGGTGGTTGGCGATCACGATGGTAGGCTTGGCAGCGGTCCCTCTTGCGGCACTGCTATTCCGTCGCCTCCCCAGTCGTGGCTATGTCTATGCCCGCGCCCTCGGGTTGCTTACTATAGGCTATGCCTTCTGGATGGGCGGTAGTCTCGGGGTCCTGGCTAACCATCGTGGCACCATTCTCATTCTGGTAGGTGCGCTAACCGTCGCTTCATCCTATTTGGCGCGGCGCAGCGGCGTAGGCTGGGCGCAACTCTGGCAGGAGAAGCGGGCGCTTATCGCGGTTACCGAGACGCTCTTCGCTGTTGCCTTCCTGGCCTATCTCTACTTTCGCGCTCACGACCCGAACATCCATCACACTGAGCAACCCATGGATTTCGGCTTCATCAATGCCATCCTCCGTAGCCCGCGCTTCCCACCTAACGACCAGTGGATGAGCGGCTATGCCATCAGTTACTATTACTTTGGTTACTTGATCGCGGCGATGCTCATCAAACTGACCGGTGTGGCCTCTGGTGTGGGCTATAACCTTTCCCTGGGCTCCATTTTCTCCTTGGCCGTAGTGGGTGCGTTTGGACTGGTCTACGACCTGGTGGCCTGGCATCAACATGATAATGCCCGTGCAGATGAACGGCTACCGCTTGGGTTCGGCATCCTGGGTGGGGTGATGACGGTGGTGGTCGGCAATCTGGAGGGCTTCTTTGAATACCTGCGCGCGCAGGGTTGGGGCTCACCGGGTTTCTGGAAGTGGCTGGACGTGCCTGGCCTGGCAGAGGCCGTGCCCAGTGGCCAATGGTTCCCTGGCTTCGATTGGTGGTGGTGGCGGGCCACCCGTATTATCCAGGATATCAACACGGTCGGCAAGTTGCCCGAAGTCATCACCGAGTTCCCCGCTTTCAGTTTCATCTTGGGCGATTCGCACCCTCACGTGATGGCGCTGCCCTTCGCCATGCTGGCGCTGGCTGTAGCACTCCACGTATTGCGTCAGGCCTCAGAGTCCGAACGGCCTGAGAGCGCGCCAGGGGCCCTGTTCTTGGGTCATTTCTCAGCACCGCCACTGGAACATTTGTTGCCATTGATAATAGGGGCGCTCTTCTTCCTGAATAGTTGGGATTTCCCAACCTATGCGCTGGTGGTTACCGCTGCCTATGCCCTGGGGCGCTATCGCACGGCAGGGGCACGCGGCCTGGCACTGGTGGCTGACGTACTTGGCTTCGCAGCCTGGCTGGCTCTGTGGAGTGTGTTACTCTACATACCTTTCTATGTGGGCTTCCGCTCACAGGCAGGTGGGCCAAAAGCCGTCTTTTACGCCAAAACTCCATTGCACCAGTATCTGCTCATCTTCGGCTTCCCGCTCTATGTACTGGTGAGTTACGCTGCCGTACGTCTCGTTGATGTACTCCGGCTAGAGGAAAAGCGCCAGGATGTATTAGCCTGGTTCGTGAGCAACTGGGCTACCATCCTAATGCTGGCACTATTGGCCGGAGTAGTGCTGAGCGTGGTACTCCCTCGCGGTACAGAACCCGCAGCCCAGGCAGCGCGCTACGCCCTCCTGGGAACGCCACTCGTGCCACTGTTGGCACTTTTCCTAGGGTTGGTGGCGATGCTGGCATGGTGGTGGGCCGGAGTGAAAAATCAGTCACTCAGTCACACCTACGCCTGCCTGTTGGCTGCAGTGGGCATATTGGTAACGTATTTCATGGAGTTTGTGTACATCAAGGATGACTTCGATGCCCGCATGAACACCGTGTTCAAGTTTTATTACCAGGGCTGGGTGCTCTTCGCCATCGCCGCCGCCTTTGCCGTGTACTATCTGCTGGCAGGTCGGGCACTGGAGCGCGGGCGAAAGTCAAACGCCCTGGGGCGATTTATCTGGGCGATGGCCTTCGTGATGTTGTTCCTGTGTACCCTATATTACCCTGTTGCTGGAGCCTACGCCAAAGCCGGTGGTTTCCGCAGCCCACCGAGCCTGGATGGCGCGGCCTACGTGGCCAAAACAGACCCGGCCCAGTGGGCTGCCATCCGCTGGCTGGAGAAGGAGGTGGGCGGCGGCGTCACCGTTATCGCCGAGGCCTCCGGTGACGCCTACAATGCGGGACACAATCGCGTCTCGGCTTGGACGGGCATTCCCACTATTCTCGGTTGGGCCAACCACGAGCGGCAATGGCGGGGCACGAGCGTGGATGTGGGGAAACGCGAGGCTGAAGTGCGTGAACTTTATACCACCAACAGTATGGAACGGCTTCGCGAATTGCTTGACACATATAACGTGCAGTACGTGTACGTGGGGCCAGTGGAGCGGGAGCGCTATCAAGTGTCTGAGTCTATGCTGGCCCGGTTTGACACCCTTATGGATCGGGTGTACGACCAGGATGGGGTACGCATTTACAGACGCCGGTGAATCAGGATATGTCCTCATTTGTCACATTCGCACGGTTGGGAGAAGCCCTTAGCGCCACCCACTCTCGCAAACGTATGGCGCAATTGATAGCCGATTACCTTCGTGGGCTCGCACCGGAAGAGATCTCTACCGCCGCACGGCTCATCATTGGCCGCGTCTTCCCCGAGTCTGATGACCGCGTGCTGAACGTGAGCGGTAGCGCCGTGGATCGCGTCCTCCGCCAGGTGATTACATTATCTGAGGGCGAACGTCGGGCAGCGCTGGCCGGCGCAGTAGATTTCGGCGAGGCCGTGCAGGGCATGTTTGAGCACGGGCATCGCCTCGGGCCACAGGGATCACCCCTGACTCTCATGGACGTGTATCGCGCCTGCGAGGAAATAGCCGCGACCACTGGCCCCGGCTCGCGGGCAGTCAAGGATGCACTCCTGCGCGCCTTGCTCGAACGCGCTTCGCCAGTAGAGGCCAAGTATATCGTCAAGGTCGTGGTCAAGGAAATGCGTCATGGGGTCAGTGAGGGTATCTTGATGGATGGCATTGCGTTAGCCGCAGGCGTCCCGGCTAGTGAGATCCGGCGGGCCAACATGCTGGTCGGTGACGTGGGGCGCGTGGCAGAGATTGCATTGCGCGACGGGACAGATGGGTTGGCACGCCTTTCGGCAGGTGTTGGACGACCCATCAAGCCTATGCTGGCCCAGACCGCCGACGACATACCTTCCGCTTTCGAGATGTTGGGCGGGGAATTGGCTTTGGAATACAAGTTGGATGGAGCACGGCTGCAGATTCACGTCGCGGGTGACCGGGTTTGGCTTTTCTCGCGACATCTTTCCGATGTAACGGCGAGCCTGCCCGAGATTGTGGATTGGGTGCGACGCGGTTTCGCCGGCCACCAGGTTATCGCGGAGGGTGAGGTAATCGCGGTGGACCATAGAGGGCGCGTATTGCCCTTCCAGGACCTGATGCAGAGGATAGGGCGCGTGCACGAGATTGACCGGGCCCGCGAAGAAGTGCCGTTGCAATTACACCTCTTTGATCTGCTCTACCTGGATGGCAAATCACTTCTCGACCGGCCCAACACGGAGCGCTGGGCGGCACTGGAGCGAGTGCATGGCCCTTTGGCGTTGGTGAGGCGCATCGTGCCTCAGAGCATAGCGGAGGGCGAGGCCTTTCTCCAGCAGGCGCGGGCGGCGGGGCAGGAAGGACTGATGGCCAAAGCCCTGGACAGCCCATACACGCCAGGTGTGCGCGGGCGGCATTGGCTGAAGATCAAGCCCGCAGTCACACTCGACCTGGTCATCGTGGCCGCCGATTGGGGCTACGGGCGGCGGCATGGTTGGCTATCCAACTACCATCTGGCAGCCCGCGATGAGAACACGGGCGAATTCCTGGAGGTGGGCAAGACCTTCAAAGGCCTGACCGACGCCGAATTCCAGCAGATGACCAAAAGACTGCTGAGTCTTGAGACAGGACGTGGGCGATACACGGTCTACGTGCGGCCCGAGGTGGTGGTGGAGGTAGCGTTCAACAATATCCAACGTAGCCCGCAGTACAAATCGGGTGTGGCCCTGCGCTTCGCTCGCATCACCCGTTTCCGCCCGGACAAGAGGCCAGAGGAGGCCGACACCATTCAAACTATGCGGAAGATGCTTGGTTGAGTAGGAAGGCACTACTGCGCTCCCAATACCTCTGGATGCCAGACCTTGGTTCTATCGGATTCGCGTTGTTCTGACGCCAGGTAATCTTGGAGGACAGACCATGCAGAGAGAAATCACAACCCCATCCCCCTTGCTTGACCAGAGTGGGGCCTTGGTGCAGGTGGGATGGGCCCGACAGCCGTACTTGGATTGCAACCTTGAGAATGCATATTTTTATCGCTGGCGTTCGTTGCAGACCCTGCGCATTAAAAGGTGGGACTATTACGGGGTGACCACGCCGGACTTTTTCTTCTCCGCTACCCTCTCTCATGTGGGCTACTTGGGCTTGGTCTTTGTTTACGTGTTAGATTTTGCCAGCGGCGACTTGGTGGAGGAGACCCTGATGGTGCCCTTGGGGCGCGGAATCCACTTGGCCCGTAATAGCGACAGCGGCGACAGTTTCTTTGACAACGGTCGGGTCCGCGTTGCCTTTCGGCTGGAAAAGGGGAAGCGCTGCGTGCAGGTGGACTGGCCTGCCTTCCATCGCGGCCAGGGTATCGCCGCTGACCTGACGCTGCACTGTCCCCAAGAACACGAATCCTTGGTCATCGTCATTCCCATGCGGGGCCAGCGCTTTTACTACAACCGGAAAATCAACTGCCTGCCTACTGAAGGATGGATTCGGTATGGTCAGCGTCGTTTCGACTTACAACCTGATAAAGCCTTGGGCAATATGGACTGGGGTCGCGGAGTCTGGGAGTATCAGAGTTTCTGGGTGTGGGCTAGCGCCTCCGCTTTTCTAGACGACGGCCGTACGCTGGGATTGAACATGGGTTATGGCTTTGGCGACACCAGCGCTGCGACGGAGAACGCCCTCGTGCTAAATGGTCGCATTCACAAACTGGAGGAAGTTGCATTCGACTACGATTCTCACAACTTTATGCGACCCTGGAGGATGCACTCCCCAGACGGGCGGTTGAGTCTGGAATTCGTGCCTTTCAAAGAGCGCGTGGCGAAGAGCAACCTCCTTCTATTGTACAGCGAGGTTCACCAGATGTTCGGCCGCTACAGTGGCACCCTACGTACCGATGAGGGTGAGGAATTGCGCATCCGTGACGTCATCGGCTTCGCTGAAGAACACCACGCCCGATGGTGAGCGATCCCTGTGGGACCAAGTCCCTTATTTTGGAGGTGCTTCTGTTCCGCATCTCGACCTCCATGGCGGCTTGTATCGGAGCAGTCGCATCCCGTTCAGTGTCACCATGAGCGAGGTTCCCATATCGGCGAAGACAGCCATCCACATTGTCGCTACACCCAGTACTGCTGCTACCAGAAACGCTGCCTTGATGAGCAACGATACGGCCACATTCTGACGGATAACGTTCAGCACAGCGCGGCTTAGGCCTATGGTCAGAGGCAGCCCACACAAGTCATCGGCCATGAGTGCCACATCTGCCGTCTCCAGGGCAGTGTCCGTCCCGGCAGCGCCCATTGCAATGCCCACGGTGGCCCGGGCCAGTGCCGGCGCGTCATTCACGCCATCACCTACCATGGCTACACTGCCGTATTTGTCCAACAGCTGCTCCACTGCCATCACCTTGTCCTCTGGCAGGAGATTTGCGCGTATATCTTCCACCCCCGCTTCCCGGCCGATGGCCGCCGCCGTGCGCTCGTTGTCACCAGTGAGCATGATCGTGTGGCGGATGCCGAGCCGCCGCAGCGCTTCCACAGTAGTACGGCTGTCAGGGCGCACCTCGTCGGCTAGACCGATGATGCCGATCACCTCTTCGCCACGGCTTACCATCACCGCTGTCTTCCCCACCTCGTGCAATTGCCCCACCAAAGTGCACAGTCTCTCCTCGTGGACTACCTTTTCCTCAAAGAAGTTGTGACTGCCGACCAGACAGATTTCGCCGCCGATCAGCGCCGTGCCACCACGCCCGGCCAACGCCTGGTATTCCTGCGCCGCCTCGGGAGCAAGCCCCCGCGCCACTGCCTCCTCCACAATGGCCGCTGCCAGCGGGTGTTCGGAGTGTTGCTCCAGCGCTGCAGCGATGGCCAATAGTTCCTCAGCGGTGGCATTGTTGGTGGGGATCACATCCGTGACCACAGGCCGGCCCTTGGTGAGGGTGCCGGTCTTATCGAATGCCACTGCGCTGATGCGCGCGAGCGCTTCTAAATACATACCACCTTTCACTAAAACGCCGCGCCGTGCTGCTGTGCTGATGGCAGAGACGATGGCCACCGGGGTGGAGATGACCAAGGCGCAGGGACAGGCGATGACCAGGAGCACCAATGCCCGGTAGAACCACTCGCTGAGGGCGGCACCCGTAAGTAGTGGGGGCAGAACTGCCACCGCCGCAGCAATAGCCACGATGATCGGGGTATAGTAGCCAGCAAAGGTATCCACGAAGCGCTGGGAGGGAGCACGTTTCCCCTGAGCCTCGCTCACCATTTGCAGGATGCGAGAGATTGTGTTGTCCTTGCTGAGCCGCGTCACGCGAATGATTAACGCGCCTTGACCGTTCACACTCCCCGCAAATACCCCGTGTCCCTGTTCCACATCCACAGGCACAGACTCACCAGTAATGTGTGCCTGATTGACTGCCGATCGGCCCTCAATGATTTCGCCGTCCATCGGGATTCTCTCGCCGGGCCGTACCAGGATGCGGTCGCCGACGCGGAGCGCCTCGACAGGTACGGTCTCCGTGTGGTCATTTCGGATGAGTGTGGCTGTTCGCGGGCTCAGGTCCATTAGAGAGCGGATGGTGCTGCGAGCGCGGTCCATTGTGTAAGCCTCCAGTGCGTTGCCCAGCGCGAAAAGGAAGATGACCACAGCTCCTTCGGTCCACTCGCCGATGAGCGTGGCTCCTATAGCAGCGATGGTCATGAGGGTGTTCATGTCTGGGCGGTGCGTGGTACGCAAGGCAACCCAACCGGCCTGTGCGGTGTAGAAACCCCCGGTTACCATGGCTAATAAGTAGGCAACGATGGAGGAGATCTCCGGCAGGCCGGAACGACCCAGCGCCCAACCAGTCAGCGCCAGTAGACCTGATATCACGGTTAGGAAGTCACGTCGCCGTCTCTTCCATAAGTCAGCCAAGTGCTTGCGTGAAGGAGCACGCTCCTGCGCAGGCACCCCGTGGCTCACTGAGAGGCTGTCATAGCCCGGTTTCCATGGGAACGACTCATCTGCTTCCACGCGGTAGCCGAGTTCATGGATTCGCTGGATGATGGAATCCCGCGGGACAACTTCGGCATCGTATTCTACCTGCAACGTGCCCGCCGCGAAGTTTACCTGTGCTTTTTGGACACCGTCCAGTTGGGTGACGGCTTGCTCTATGGTCTTGGCACAATCAGCGCAATCCATCCCGCCGACGCGTAGCATCTCGAGCTGGCCGGGTCGTCCAGATTTCGTTTTATTGGGATCCTTCTTAGCCATGGGCCACATGATCCAATCCTTGGCGGAAAAGTATCTCCACGTGCGCGTCGTCCAGCGAATAATAGGCCATGCGCCCCTCCTTCCGGCGTTTTAGCAGGCGCAACTGGCGCAAAAGGCGCAACTGATGTGATACTGCCGACTGGCTGGCGCCCACTGCCGCGGCAATGTCGCACACGCAGAGTTCCCCAACCGCGAGGGCGGAGATAATACGCACGCGCGCCGGATCGCTCAGCGCTTTGAACGTCTCGGCCAGTCTGGTTGCAGTGAGGCCATCCACCATCTGTGCTTCGGCAGCCTGCACTCTATCTTTATGGATGACCACAACCTCGCAGCGATCCTCATTGCGGTAGGGCATAGGGCCTCCTGTGAATATATGAGCAATTTTTCATTTATTATCACATCAACGCGGGTTTGTCAAACACGGGCAGATCGCCTTTTCTGTTATGAGACACTCCTGCTGTTCACATCCTGCGAGATAGTGCCGACCGCGGTTTTGAACAGCCCCATAAAACCTCCTCGCGAGATTTGACAAGCAATCAATTTTGTGATAGAATATTTTTGAGATTGAAACGGTTCAGAGGCGGCTGGTTAATAGACAATGGCAACTATTCGCGATATTGCACGGCGGGCCGGTGTCTCTATCGGCTCCGTCTCCAACTACTTGAACAATCCGGACTTGGTAAGCGAGGAAACTCGCGAGAGCATTCGTCGGGCGATTCAGGAATTGGGCTATTACCCCCATGCCGCAGCCCGTAGCCTCAAATCCAATCAGACCCGTCGCGTTGGCTTGGTGCCCCTTATCTCCCCGGAAGAGAACCGTAGCCTGGAGCCCAGCGATAATGCCTTTCTGGAGTTCCTGGCGGCCGTGAATACCACTGCGGCGGAGCAGGACTACGGCGTGCTACTTTATGCGGCAACCTCGCAGGCCGCGGAACTGTCCATCTACGAGCGATTGGTAGGCGAGAGGCAAGTCGATGGGTTGATCCTGATGGGCACCCGGGCGTTGGATGCGCGGATCGAGTTTTTGAGTAAGCAGCAGTTCCCGTTTGTTTCCTTTGGTCGTTCCCAGGTTAATATGAACCACGCCTATGTGGATGTGGATGGTGCCAAAGGTATTGCCGAGGCAGTAAAGCATTTAGCCCAATTGGGTCACCGGCGGATTGGTTACATCGCGCCACCGAATGGATTGATGTGTGCTGTACATCGGTGGGAAGGCTTTTGCAGCGCTATGGCGGAACATAACCTGCCTATTGATGATGAACTGGTGGTTGAGGGCGGGTTCTCAGAGAAATCGGGACAAGTGGCCATGCACTTGTTACTGGATTTGCCGCATCCCCCGACAGCGGTGATTGCTGCCAACGACCTGTGCGCATTCGGTGCTATGCGTGCCTTACAAATGCGCGGCCTCATAGCCGGGCAAGACGTTTCCATCGTAGGATTCGATGACATCCGCTTAGCAGCGCACTGGTACCCTTCACTGACCACGGTGTCACAACCCTTTCGACGCATTGGCTCCATTGTGGCTCAGATGCTACTAGATATCATCGCCGGTAAGGAGGTAGAACAGCACATCATCGTGGAGCCGCGCCTGGTCGTCCGAAACTCCACAGGCCCTCTAAAGCAAGTTGTGAAGGAGTAATGATCTGGTTGTGCGGTTTTTTAAGGGCGTTGAATTGAAACGGTTCATTTACAAGCGTCATAAATGTGGCGGTTTCTTGTAATTCGACGTGTTGCAACGGTTCAAGCAACAAGGAGGTGCCTATGACCCATTATAACCTGTAGTGCATCTTTTGCGTCTGGCAACGAGGAGGTTCCGTTCCCTTTTATCTCAGGTCAAAAGGAGGAAAAGAAAAGAGATGAAAAAGACAAGTTTGACCATCATCGGCACCCTGATTATGATGTGCATGGTTATCACAGCATGCGCCCCCGCGGCCACGCCGACAGCAGGACCGAGCCCCACTCCGGTGGTGATCAAGGAAACGGTCGTGGTGACACCGACGCCAGCGCCAGCGGGACCAGTGACCATTACCTTTTGGCATACTTACAACGAAGTGTCACCAGAAAATAAGATGCTAGTTGAGACCTTGATCCCGATGTTTGAGGCCGAGCATCCGAACATCAAAGTGGAGTCCCTTGTAGTGCCATGGGAGGACTTCCGCCGCAAACTGTTTGCGGCAATTGCGGGTGGCGTTGCCCCGGACCTGATCCGATCGGACATCATCTGGGTGCCGGAGCTGGCCGATATGGGTGCACTGGTGGCGCTTGACGAGGCGATGCCCGACTTCGACCAGTATAAGAAGATAATGTTTCCGGGTCCATTAAGCACCAACTATTGGAAAGGTCACTATTACGGTCTACCGCTGGACACAAATACCAAAGTCTGGTTATACAACAAGGAGATGTACGATGCGGCAGGGATCACCGAACCGCCTAAGACGATGGATGACTTGGTAGCCCAGTGCGAGGCCATCAAGAAGGCCAATCCTAACGCATACCTATTTGCAGCTGATGGAACTTGGGCCTGGGTAATGCTACCTTGGATCTGGAGTTTTGGGGGCGATATCACCGATCCAGATGTTACGAGGGCGAGCGGCTATCTGAATGGCCCGAAGACCGTCGCCGCTTATGAATTCTGGCTGAAGATGTACAAGGACGGTTGTTTCGCTCCGGTTATACTTGGTAGCGGCATTGACCCCTGGACCGGCTTTGCCCAAGACCTGTATGCCAGCCTGGACAACGGTCCTTGGATGTATCCTATCTTTGAGGCACAGTTCCCTAACAAAAAACTGCATGCCAGTCTCTTCCCGGCAGGCGATGGTGGGTCCATCAATGTGGTGGGAGGTGAAGACATCGTTCTCTTCAAGCAGTCAAAGCACCCGCAAGAGGCGATGGAATTCATCCGCTTCGCTCTGTCGCCGGAATATCAGCTCAAGATGGCCGAAGTGGGGCAAATCCCGGTCCGGATGGACCTGATCGAATCAGACTACATGAAGAACCATCCTTACTACCCCATTTTCCTCGAGCAACTGAAGACCTCCAAAGCACGTACGGCGCACCCAGCCTGGTCAAAGATGGACGAGATCGTCACTAATGCCGGGCAGTTGATCTTGCGCGGGGAGAAAACACCCCAAGAGGCACTTGACGAGGCAGCAGCCCAGATTGATGCCCTATTGGGGCAGTAGGTCGTTTGTCAAGGTCGGACCCACTCGGTCCGACCTTGACTTTCTACTAGGAGCCCGCTGTGAATCTCAAGATCATACGGAACAGCCTAGTACCATACCTTTTCCTGTTGCCTGGGCTATTATTTCTTGGCACGTGGATTATCTACCCTATGGTAAGAGCCCTTCAGATCAGTTTCTTTGACTGGAATATAGTGCCTGGACAGGTCAGCGAATTCGTTGGTCTGAACAATTATGTCCGGACTATACACGATCCCCTCTTTTGGTTGTCGCTAAAAAACACCGTCATGTATGCTGCCGTGACCGTCTCTGGTCAATTGCTGTTCGGCTTGCTGGTGGCTCTTATCTTGGATCATGTGAGCAGGGGGCGTGTGTTTTTCCGCACGGTTTATTATCTACCAGTCGTTACATCCTGGGTGGTGGTTTCACTTCTTTTCAAGTACCTATTCAATGCTAGCCCATCTGGCCTGGTCAACTATTTTCTGGTGGATATCTTGCATGTATTATCCACACATATTCCGTGGTTGAACGAGCCTAAGACGGCATTTGTAGCAATATATTGCTTGGGCATCTGGAAGGGTGTCGGTTGGACTATGGTTATATTTCTGGCGGCGCTGCAATCTATACCCGAGGAATATCATGACGCGGCCTCAATTGATGGGGCAAGTGGCTGGCAGATCATTCGTCATATCACGCTGCCACTGCTTGTTCCAACAATGATCCTCGTTATGATTATGCTCACGATCGGCGCATTCCAGGCTTATATCCAAGTGGCATTGATCACCGGAGGCGGACCTTTGCACCGCACCGAAGTTCTGCTGAGTTATATGTATGAACGTGCCTTCAGGGACCGAGAATTTGGTTATGCCGCGGCGATTTCCTACGTACTGATCGGCCTCGTCTTCCTCATCAGCCAAGTGCAATTGCGCCTTTTGAAATCAGAACCCATGTACTGAGCACAAGGCTTCGCAATCGGTTAGAAAGGAGTTTTCATCGTGAGCCGTTCGTGGGGGAAGCTTGTGACTAATATGCTACTCTACACGGTGCTGATCATCGGCGCGATAGCAACTGTATTTCCCTTTCTCTATATGATTTCCACTTCGTTGAAGGGCGCGGTCTACACCTTTGAATACCCGCCTCGACTCATGCCCACTGAACCCACATTGCACAATTTCGTGGCTGCCTGGACATCGAAAAGGTTTGACCAGTATTTTCTTAACAGCCTCTTAGTTACGCTCAGTACCACATTGCTGGTGGTTCTGTTTTCATCGATGATGGCATTTGCATTTGCTCGCTTCCAGTTTGTATTCAAGCAGCCGCTCTACTACAGCATAATGATTTTCATGATGATGCCTGCCATGACCCTGATAGTCCCTCAGTTCATGCTCGCTAGCCGTTTGAACTTGCTAAACAGTTTGCCCGGGTTGGTGTTAGTCTATGTTGCGCAGAATCTGCCCTTGAACACTTTCTTGCTGAGAGGCTTCCTCGAGCAAGTGCCTCGAGAGCTGGAAGAGGCAGCACGAATCGATGGTGCCTCATCCTGGGATATCTATTGGCGGATTATGTTGCCGCTTTCCAAACCCGCGCTGGCGACGGCGGCTATCTTCTCATCCCTGGGCGCGTGGGATGAGTACGTCTGGGCACTCACCGTCCTAAATGACCCCAACAAACGGACCTTGCCGGTGGGCATCGCGGCATTTCACGGAGTGTTTTACTCAGACTGGGGTCTGGTTTTTGCTGCCTCGCTGATCGCTATAGCACCAATCATCACCCTGTTTATCATCCTGCAAAGGTACTTTATCAAGGGCGTGATCACGGGCGCAATCAAAGGATAATTATATGCAATCCAGCCTCTACAAGTACAGCATCTCCGTTATTCTGCGTTATCAGGACGCCAGCGGGGCGTATGTGGCGTCTCCCAATTTTGCGCCTTACCGCTACTGTTGGTTCCGCGATGGGGCCTTCATTGCTTACGCCCTGGATCTCGTGGGTGAGCATGAGAGTACTCGAAAATTTCACGAATGGGCCAGCCAGACAGTTCTCCGTTACGAGTCCAAGGTCTTGCGATGCATCGAGAGTGCCCAACGAGGTATTGCACCACTAGCAAAGGAGTGCTTTCACACCCGTTTCACGTCGGAGGGAATGGAGGCAGAAGGGGACTGGGCTAACCATCAACTCGATGGACTCGGCACCTGGCTCTGGGCCATAATCCAGCACTTGCAGATGTCCGGAACTTGCGCCATGCCTGAGTCGTGGCAAAAGGCTATGGTCCTGGTGAGGGATTATCTAATGGCCCTTTGGCCATTCCCTTGCTATGATTGTTGGGAGGAGAACGGGGATAGAATTCACACTTACACTTTAGCCGCCATCTATGGGGGCCTCCGAGCAATAGCCGACCATTTGGGTGATCGCAGGGCTGGAGAGGCGGCCGAGGAGATCCGCTCTTTTGTCTTGGGCAATGCGGTACAAAAAGGGCACCTGGTGAAATTTGTTGGGAACCCAGAGGTAGATGCCAGTCTATTGGCAGTAGCGACCCCCTATCGCTTGCTTGACGTCGGAGATCCTCTTATGCGCGACACTGTGGCGCGAATCGAACAGGAACTAGGCTCGCCAAGTGGTGGGCTACACCGGTATCGGCACGACACCTACTACGGGGGCGGGGAGTGGATCTTGTTGACCGCGTGGCTGGGTTGGTATTACGCGGAGAACGGGCAGCTGGACCGCGCGCGGGCGATTCAAGCCTGGGTGGAAGCACAGGCCACACCGCGTGGCGACCTGCCCGAACAAGTGCCGGTCAACCTCAATGACCCCTCTTACTACCCGGTCTGGCTGGAGCGGTGGGGCACCATTGCCACGCCACTGTTGTGGTCGCACGCCTTGTATCTCATCTTGTGCGAGGCCTTGCAAGACCAACTCAATGGCACCACAGCAGGAGGAGTATCATGACCGACGCAGGTTTTTCTTCCGTGGCGCCGGACTGGGTGCCAGACGCCATCTTCTATCAGATTTTCCCGGACCGGTTCTGCAATGGAGACCCATCAAACGACCCGCCCGGCACAGAGCCCTGGGGCAACCTACCTAACCGAGACAATTTCTTCGGAGGCGATCTAGCTGGGATCCTTGAAAAACTGGATTACTTGCAGGACCTCGGCGTCAACGCCCTGTACCTCAACCCAATCTTCCGGGCGCGGACCAACCACAAATACGATACCTGCGATTACTTCGAGGTAGACCCGGCCTTTGGCAACAACGACCTGCTGAAGGAACTGGTCCGTGAATTGCACCACCGTGATATGCGGATCATCTTGGACGGTGTGTTCAATCACTGTGGCGACGGGTTCTGGGCATTTGAGGACGTGAAAACACGAGGTGCTGCCTCACCCTATGCGGATTGGTTCATTGTGCGGTCGTATCCGATTCGTGCCAGCCCGCTCTCTTATTACACTTGTGGCGGTGCCTCGTACCTGCCGAAACTGAACTTGAACCATCGGCCGGCACGGGAATATGTCCTAAAGGTCGCCAAGTATTGGTTGGAAGAGGCTGGGATTGATGGTTGGCGGCTGGACTCGCCCTGCAGAATCCCGCTCGCGTTCTGGAGAAAATTCCGCGCTGCGGTGAAGGCGGTGAACCCCCAGGCCTATCTGGTCGGCGAGATCTGGCGCGACGCTGGTCCCTGGGTCCGAGGAGATGTATTTGATGGCATCACCAACTATCGCCTGCGTGAGTTGATCCTGGACTACTGTGTTGCGGGTATGCTGGATGCTGAAGACTTCGCCTTCGAGGTAGACATGCTGCACCAAGCCCTGGGCAATGCGGCGCCCGTCATGCTCAATCTGTTGGGCAGCCACGACACACCACGCATTCTCACTGTCGTCCGGGGCGACGTGGATCGTTTGTTGGTCGCCGTGGCGTTTCTGATGACTACCGTAGGGGTGCCCCTCATCTATTACGGTGATGAGATCGGCCTGTGTGGCGATATGGACCCGGACTGCCGGCGAACGATGATCTGGGACGAGGCGCGGTGGGATCGCCGCATTTACGACGCGTACCGCAAACTGATCAATTTGCGGCGGGCGCACCCCGCATTGCGGCGCGGCCGCTTTGAGACGCTACTTGCTTTCGATGGAGTCTACGCATATCGGCGTGTGTATGAGGGGGATGAGGTGGTTGTCATCTTGAACCCCAAATCCGCCGTCGTGAACCTAGCAATCCCCACAGGCAGCGATACTGGCGTGTGGTATGACCTGTGGGCGCATCAAAAACGAACCACCACCAACGGTGTGCTTCTGTTCAACCGTGTGCCTGCTGTCAGTTTCACCATCCTGGTGCCATCTGCTCTCGAGGTGTAGTATTGCGTTGCACACCTATCGTGGTGAGTAGCGCCGTACCCAGTTAGATCAAGCTCAGAGAATATGGGAGATGCGAATGTATCCTCCGCATTTGTCATTTCCCCTCCGCTCGCACCTCTATTGACATCCCACCCTTTATGTGATATGCTAAGGCCCAGAGCGAAGTGATGAGCCATTGATTGCAGATCAGAAATGCAAGACGAAAAGGAGGGGATATGCGAACACTGCGACGTATTATCCTGACATTGCTTGCCGTGGTCCTGATCATCGCTTTCGTGGCGGCCGGTGGCGCATACTTCTTCATCACCCGCAGCCACCCGACCATCAATGGCACAATCAAAGTGCCGGGGCTTCAGGCTGACGTGCAGATTTATCGTGACCGCTGGGGCGTGCCCCACATTTATGCCCAAAACTTGCACGATCTCATCTTTGCTCAGGGCTACGTACACGCCCAGGACCGCCTGTGGCAAATGGAGTTCAATCGGCGAGTGGCAGCGGGACGCCTCTCCGAAGTCCTGGGAGAAGCCACCCTCAAGAGCGACCGCTACCTGCGCACCATCGGTCTCTACCGGGCAGCGCAGAAAGACTTGGAAGTGTTAGACGCCGAGACCATCGCCATATTGCAAGCCTATGCCGATGGCGTCAATGCCTTTATCAGCACTCACCAAAATAACCTTCCCTTGGAGTTCACATTGCTCGGCTTCAAGCCCGCTCCTTGGACGCCCCTGGATAGCCTGGGCTGGGGCAAAGTGATGGCCATGGATCTGAGTGGTAACTACGACAGTGAATTGCTGCGAGCGAAACTGCTGACGGTACTAAGCGAGGAGGAGATTCATGAGCTCCTGCCCCCGTATCCAGCCCAAGGGCCTTTTATCATCCCGCCTGAAGCCCGCCAATACAGCAGTCTGGTGGACCCGCTTCTGGAGGAGTGGCTTGCCGTCCGCAACACTCTACAAATCGGGTGGGAAGGCGTCGGCAGTAACAACTGGGTGGTGGATGGCACGATGACTGCCTCTGGCAAGCCGCTTCTTGCGAATGACCCCCACTTGGGTATCCAGAACCCTTCCATTTGGTATGAGGTACATTTGGTCGGCGGGGGGCTGGATGTGATCGGTGCTTCCTTTCCGGGTGTGCCCTTGGTTATCATCGGCCACAACCAGAACATCGCCTGGGGTGTTACCAACGTTGGACCGGATGTGCAAGATCTTTATATCGAGAAGATCAACCCCGATAACCCCAACCAGTACGAGTACAAAGGCCGATGGGAGGATATGCAGGTCATCCGCGAGGAGATTCTGGTGAAAGGCCGAAGCGAGCCGGAGATACTGAATGTGCGCGTCACCAGGCACGGCCCCATCATGTCGCCAGTCGTTGGAGTGGAAGACCAGGCCCTTGCTCTGCGTTGGACGGCGTTGGAAGGTGGGATGCTGTTCAAGAGTGTGATGATGTTGAACTACGCAGGCAATTGGGAGGAATTCCGCCAGGCACTGCGCTATTGGGCTGTGCCCTCGCAGAACTTCGTCTACGCCGACCGGCAGGGCAACATTGGCTACCAAACACCAGGCAACATTCCCATCCGCGCCCAGGGTCAGGGTCTGGTGTCTGTGCCAGGCTGGACGGGTGAATATGAGTGGACAGGCTACATCCCCTTCGAGGAGTTACCTTCAGTATACAACCCGCCGAATCATTACATTGTGACGGCGAACAACAAGGTCGTGCCCGACTATTACCCCTACTTCATTTCCGCTGAATGGGCAGCCCCCTGGCGAGCGATGCGCATCGAATCACAGATCCGGGGGCGCAGTGGCCTCACCATCCGAGACATGCGTGATATCCAGGCCGATACCTACTCCATCCCCGGTTCTATAATCACCCCCTACATCCTGCAACTCAAGCCGGAGGGCTGGCTGGAAGAGCGCGCTATGGCCGAATTGGCGAAGTGGGACTACCGCGACGAGATTGACAGCATCGGGGCCTCTATCTTCGCCGCTACCTTCTATTTTCTGGCTCGTAACACTTTCGCCGATGAACTGGGTCTGGACCCGACCGCTAGTTATACCGGCAGCGGTGATATGACAAGCCGGGTGCTGGTGATGCTGATGGAACAGCCAGATAGCCATTGGTGGGACAACACTGCCACGCCGGCTGTCGAGAAGCGCGATGATATCCTGCACCAGAGTTTCGCTCAAGCGCTGGAGTTGCTGGGCCGGCGCTATGGGGATATGCCTTCAGAGTGGCGGTGGGGGCGGCTGCACACAGCCAACTTCAATCACGTGGTGGGCAGCGTCAAGCCGCTGAACTTACTTTTCAACATCGAGGGGGTGAGAGCGCGCGGCTCTGGGTTCACCCCCTGCGCGGCGGGCTTTGACTGGAACGATCCGTTCGAGGTGCGCGTGCTTGCTTCCTATCGGCAGATCATTGACCTGAGTAACCTAAATGCATCGGTCTCGGCGCACACCGTCGGGCAGTCGGGCCAGCCGTTGCACGCGCACTGGGGTGACCAAGTGAAGTTGTGGCAGGCTGTCGAGCATCATCCCATGCTCTACGACCGCGCTGTTATTGAGCAAGATCGCGAAGGGTTGCTGGTCCTGACGCCGAAATAAAAACAGGGGGCACGGCAAGCCGTGCCCCCTGTGTCCTTCAGACTAGTAGAAAATCTCCGCCAGATTGTACAGTTCGGGGTCTACCTCCCGGATCCGCCCCACTACATCTTTGAGTGGTACGTCTACGATCTTGTTGCCTTGTATGGCTGCCATGTACCCGAACTTCTTCTCTTTAATCATGTCCGCCGCACGCACTCCCAGCCGAGTGGCTAGCACGCGGTCGAACACCGTCGGCGACCCGCCACGCTGCAAGTGGCCGAGAACCACGTAGCGGGTCTCAATTTTGGTGCGCTTCTCCAATTCTTGGGCCACTGTCGTACCGATGCCGCGCAAATCCAACCTCACATGGCCGAACGCATCGGCTTGCCCCAGTTGTTTCTCATCGTAGATGATCTCCTTGATCTTAGCACCCTCTGATACGACGATGATGCCAAAGCGCTTGCCCATGGCGAAGCGACGTTCTACGTGCTCGACACACTCCTGGATGCTGGAGGGCTTCTCGGGGATGAAAATGAAGTCTGCGCCACCTGCCAGCCCGCCTACAGTGGCCACCCATCCAGTGTAGCGACCCATCACCTCTACCACGATCACGCGATGGTGTGCTTCCGCAGTGGTGTGCAGCCGATCCAGCGCATCGGCCACCACGGTCACGGCTGTGTCGAAGCCGATGCAGTAATCTGTGCCGTACACATCATTATCCATGGTCTTGGGGATGCCCACCGCGGGAGCACCCAGTTCAGCCAGTTTGCCAGCGACGCCCAGCGTGTCATCGCCGCCGATGGCCACTAGGGCATCCATATCAAACTTGCGCATATTGTCTATGACCCTTTGCACACCATTTTCGATCTTAAACGGATTGGTGCGCGAGGAACCCAGTATGGTGCCGCCTACATGCAGGATACCAGAGACGGATCGCATCCCCAAGGGCTCGATCATGCCTTCCAGCAAGCCCTTCCAGCCATCTTTAACACCCAAGACCTCGAACCCGTGTTCGAACGAACGGCGGGCTACCGCCCGTATGGCTGCATTAAGTCCTGGGACATCACCACCACCAGTTAGGATACCGACTCTCACCTTACTCCCTCCTCCGCCTATTCCTCAGTCCCTCCAATCTTAGCGCTGCGGAATTGTTTGGGCGGACTGACGAAGCCACCGCCCGCGCTGATAAGCCCAGCGCTGCCGAATAGGCGTATTTTCTCCCGCACTGCTTCCTTCACCAACTTGCGGGAACGCTCCAAGTACTTGCGCGGGTCAATCTCGTCGGGATGGGCTTTGACCCCCTCATGTATGCCTTGCACAAACGCCTGGTTCAGATAGGTCGCCACGTTGATCTTGCAGAGGCCGGCTTCAATGCCTGCCAAGATACTCTCATGGGTGACACCTGAGGAGCCGTGCAACACCAGTGGCACATTCGTTGCCTTGCGAACAGCCACGATGCGGTCAATATCCAACTCCGCTTCCCGAACCTCCATACCATGCACCGATCCGCAAGCAATAGCCAGCGAGTCCGCGCCAGTTAGCCGGATGAACTCGGCCGCCTGATCGGGGTCGGTCATGAGGGCATGCACCTGTTCAGGCGAAAGTCCCTCCTCGATGCGGGCGACACGCCCCAGTTCGGCCTCCACTGGTATGCCGCAGATGTGAGCGATCTCGACAATTCTCTTGGTCGTAGCCACGTTTTCCTCAAATGACTTCTTCGAGCCGTCGTACATGAGGGAGGTGAATCCAGCGCGCAGGCAAAGCACGTTTTGGTCAAAATCGGTCCCGTGATCCAGGTGCAATACCACAGGCACATCCACTAAACTCGCGGCGATCTTCACCATCCCTGCGGCGAATTCCAGCCCTGCGTAACGGATCGCACCTTGGCTTACCTGAAGAATGACGGGGGCGCGCTCTTCCTGAGCCGTCTCCACGATGGCTTGAATCTGCTCCATATTGTTGGCGTTAAAGGCACCGATGGCGAAATGGCGCTCCAATGCTAATTGCAGCATTTCCTTGCTTGTAACAAGAGGCATGACAGACTCCTTTCTGTTTCTTTTCGCGCTGCCGAATCAGACTAAACTGACGCAAAACAAGGGGCTATTCTCCCGTGAGGAATAAGCCCCGCCTGCGCACGATGATGAGCCGACTCCTAGCCTTGAGCCGAAATACTTGTCAAAATAGCCTGAATGAGATAAGATAATCAGGTGCCGAAGGTGGGATTCGAACCCACACAGGGTTGCCCCCAACGGTTTTTGAGACCGCCGCGTATACCATTCCGCCACTTCGGCGTCCTTCAATAGTATAAGAGAAACGGCGGAATTAGTCAAACACTTTGGTGTGAAGAGGTCAACGGCCTTTGGCTGTATTGCGGTGATCGTGCTCATCGCGTCACTAGCGCATTAGTATCGGAGAACTCGCTCGTGGACGAAAAGGCGGCTATCAGTGCTGCTCAGAAGGGCGACACCCAGGCGTTCAATCGCCTGGTGTTAATCTATCAGGGGCTGGCCTACAACGTGGCTTATCGTATGTTGGGCGATGAAGACGCCGCCGCTGACGCCACTCAAGACGCCTTTCTGTCCGCTTATCGGGCTATTGCTCAGTTTCGCGGAGGCTCCTTCAAGGCATGGCTACTACGCATCGTCACCAATGCCTGCTACGACCAACTTCGCCATCAGCAACGCCGCCCAGCTACCTCCCTCGATGACCTGATCGTGGACTCGGATCACAGCACCCTATTTGAAGACGAGCGTGAATCCCCTGAGCACTACGCTATCCGTCGGGAACTCGCACAGGAGATCCAGAAAGGACTGCGCACATTGCCCATCGAGCAGCGCGTGACCCTCATTCTCTCCGACATCCAAGGCCTGAGTTATGAGGAAATCGCCGCCGTGACAGGCACTTCTCTCGGTACGGTGAAATCCAGGCTCAGTCGTGGGCGCGCCCGCCTGCGTGACTATCTACGGGAAACGGGGGAACTTCTGCCAGCCCGTTATCGTCTACATAGTGAATCGCCGAAGTAACACAAGGGGTAGTTTGCATGTCCCCATCTGCAAACAAAGTAAGTGCAACGGAACATGAGCGCTATCGGGAGGACCTCTCCGCGTATTTGGACCGACAGTTGGAGCCGGCTCGAATGGCTGAGGTCGAGGCCCATTTGGTAGCGTGCGAGGCTTGCCGAGAAGAACTAGCTTCTCTCGAGCAGACAGTGCTCTGGCTGCGCCAGTTACCGCCCGTTCGGCTGCCGCGTTCGTTTGTTATTCCGGTGGCGAAGCCCGCTCCGCAACGAGCCACGACACTGGGATGGACTTACGGCTACCTGCGCCTGGCAACTGCCCTGGCGATGGCGTTATTGGTGCTGGTAGTGTCGGGGGATCTTTTCCTGCAATTTGGGCTGGGTCCACAGGCGCCCGCGGCCCTGCCCGCGCCTGTGGCAATGCAGCCCGCGGAATTCGGGATCAAAGCCGTGCCGACGGAGCCAAGCGAACTGACATTAGGCTTGGCTGGTGAAGAGGGAGTCGCAGAACCCACGCCCACACCCGATACGACATTGAGAGTTGCCTACGCACCCGTAGAATCGCCATCGCCACAGTCGGTGGATGCGGGGGCGAAAGCGCTGACGCCTGAAGGACTGGGTATCGGTGAGACAATCGAATACACGCCCACGTACGCCGTGGTAGCCCGCGAATCACCAGAGCAACCCACGCCGGAAACGGCTGCTGCCCTTACAAGCGAGGGCCAACGCGGCCAACCTCCATCGGTGGCACCACAGCCGACACCTGAGCCCACCGCCACGCCCAAACCCACCCTTGTGCCCCAACCAACGCCGACCTTGCTGGTGGTGGCCATGGAAAGGGGCGCGGGCCCAGTGCCCACTGTCCCACCACCTGCCCACGAGTACGCCCTCGTGCAATACGAGGACACGATCACACCACTTTTGCGGATGGTGGAGGTCGTCCTGTTGGTGTTGGTTGTTGTGCTGGTTGGGCTGACCTGGTGGGCGCGCCGAAGCCGGGTGTAGACGTCTGCTGCGCGAAGGTCAGGGGCGAGCGAGGTGGCCCCTGACTTTTGTTTTTCACCGATGCCATGTATAATTTGTTAAAGGAATGGTTGCGTGAAGGAGGCGAGGGGATGAGGCAGGTGATTATTTACCCTGGCGAAGATGGCTATTGGGTGGCTGAGTGTCCTAGCCTGCCTGGTTGCATTAGTCAGGGCAAGACAAAAGAAGAGGCTATTGCGAACATCAGAGAAGCAATTCGGGGGTACATTGCTGCATTGGAGGAAGATCATCTTCCTGTTCCAGAAGAACGCTTCGAAGCGCTTCTGGTGGCGGTATGAGCAAATTACCAAGGATTTCGGGCCGTGAGTGCGTCAAAGCATTGGGGAAAGCAGGCTTCTACTTCAAGCGGCAAGAAGGGAGCCACATCATCCTACGTCGGGATGATCCTTTCGCTCAAATTGTCGTTCCTGATCATAAAGAGCTGGATAGAGGCACACTGCGTGCGATCATCCGGCAGGCAGGTCTCAGCGTAGATGAATTCGTGAACTTGTTGTGAGGCCACTGTTTGGCTTCAGAAGGCATTTGTTGTCGGGCTGGTTGGGCTGACCTGGTGGGTGTGCCGAAGCCGGGCGTAGACGCGTGCTAGGTGATAGTCAGGGGCGAGCGAGGTGGCCCCTGACTTTTGTTTTTCGCCGATGCCATGTTATAATTTTATAAAGAAACTATGTTTGGGCTATACAAGACGCAGGGTAGTCGATAAAATGAAAACTTGGCATAAGGTAATCATTGGCGATTCAAGAGATATGAAGGAGGTAGCGGATGAGTCCGTCCACCTCATTATTACTTCTCCACCCTACTGGCAGTTGAAAGACTATGGGAATGGAAGGCAGATAGGCTTCAACGACAGTTATGAAGAATATATCAACAATCTCAATTTGGTTTGGAGTGAATGCCATAGAGTTTTGCACAAAGGATGCCGTTTGTGCATTAACATCGGCGATCAGTTTGCGCGTTCTGTTTACTACGGAAGGTACAAAGTTATTCCAATAAGAACGGAAATCATTAAGTTTTGTGAAAGCGCGGGTTTCGACTATATGGGGGCTATTATCTGGCAGAAAGTTACTACTTGCCATACAACCGGCGGAGCTACAGTGATGGGGTCTTTTCCCTATCCGCGAAATGGAATCCTCAAGCTGGACTACGAGTTTATTTTAATCTTCAAGAAATACGGAAATCCGCCAAGGGTAAGCAAAGAAATTAGAGAGCAATCGAAATTGACAGAAGAGGAATGGCATCAGTACTTCACAGGACACTGGAACTTTCCAGGCGAGAAACAAGGCAAGCATCTGGCAATGTTTCCTGAGGAGTTACCGAAGCGCCTCATAAAAATGTTTAGTTTTGTTGGTGATACAGTGCTCGACCCTTTTCTCGGAAGTGGCACAACCTCATTGGCTGCCAAGAATCTGAACAGGAACTCTATCGGATATGAGATTAATGAAGATTTTCTTCCACTTATACAGAAAAAGGTTGGACTGGAGCAGGGAGCGCTTTTTGGAGATGTGATTTTTGAAATAATTAGACAGGAGGAGATCAGAACAGACTTTAGAAACGCGATTCAAAGACTCCCTTATGTCTTCAAAGATCCGATACGGTTTGACAAAAGGATTGATCCGAGAAAGTTGAAATTTGGATCGAAAATAGACAGTTCTTCTTCTGGGCGAGAAACGTGCTATTCTGTGAGAGAAGTCGTCTCACCAGAGATATTAGTTTTGCATAACGGACTGAGGGTCAGGCTACTAGGGGTGAGAGAAAGGCCGGAAAGGAGGCAGGAGGCAATTCAGTTCTTACGTGCAAAAACCCGTGGACAGAAAGTCTTCCTGAGATTTGACACAATAAAATACGACGAAGAAAATAATTTACTTTGCTATCTTTACCTGCGGAACAAGACCTTTCTCAATGCCCATTTGATCAAAAATGGTTTAGTTGATGTAGATATCTCCCTCGACTACAAATATAGGTCGAGATTCTTGTCACAGAAGGTGGCAGAATAGATGCCGAAAGAATGGATACTGAACCAAGCAAACATGCGCTGGCAGTTTAATAGACCCAGGAATGTGGGGAAGGTTTCAGAAGAGATAAGAAAATGCGCGCCCAAGTCTTTGGAAGAATGGGAGGATTATTACTATCGGAATGTCTATCCCAAAGAACATTTAGAGCAATTAGGGCGGAAACTCTACATAAAAATCAGCGAGGTATGTCAGGCGGAAATCGAGAGTATTACTGAACAGGATTGCGTGGATTTTGTGATCAATTTGGTAATCAATAGAACTTGTGATGGATATCACTCTGAGATACAGACAATCTACGGGCAATTGCAACAGGCGTTGGGTGTTAAGATAGAACCTGCGCCAGATGAGTGGGATAGAGGATACAATGTGGATTTTTTCATCAAAGTCAAAGACAAATACATCGGGCTTCAAATCAAACCAGCAGGATATCCCTATATTACACAGATCATCAATGAGTTAGAATTTCAGAAGCAGACCCACGAAAAATTCACTGCTAAATATGGCGGCAAGGTCTTCTACATTATCTCAGTGCGTGAGGGGAAAAAGAAGGTCATCTACAATCCAGAAGTTATCGAGGAAATCAGGGGCGAGATCGAAAGATTAGAGGGAATAGACGGGGTGTATCGCTGAAGTTGTGCCTGTAGATTGCTCCCCTGACAAATTTTGATAGTGCAGAGCTATCCAAGAAGAGGAACACAGATCTGAGCAGCGTAGGTGAGCCAATTGTTCACACCAGGTAAAGGTATCCAGCAGGGACTGGCGCGCACGCGACAGTCCTTTTTCGGGCGGGTGGCCGGGCTCTTCGGGGCCAGTGACATCACGCCCCAACTGTATAGCGAACTCGAGGAGTTGCTCATCCAAGCCGATGTCGGTGTGGAGACCACCGTCGCTCTGGTGGAGGGCTTGCAAGAGGAGGTCAATCGTCGCCATCTGCGTCGCGCCGCCGACGCCGGAACTCTCTTACGCCAGCAAATGATAGCCCTGCTGAACACACGCTCACACGTCTATCTGGCGGAGAAGCCGCCGCTGGCCGTCATCTTGGTGGTGGGGGTGAATGGCTCAGGCAAGACCACCAGCATTGCCAAACTGGCCCACTATCATCAGGCTCGTGGCGAGTCAGTCATCCTGGCCGCTGCTGATACCTTCCGCGCGGCGGCAATTGACCAATTGCGCGTGTGGGGGGATCGGCTGGGTGCGGATGTGATCGCCCACCAGCCTGGGGCAGACCCAGGGGCAGTGGTGTACGATGCGGTGCGCGCAGCCCTGGCCCGCAAGGCCGATGTGCTCATTGTGGACACCGCGGGTCGCCTGCATACCAAGTACAACTTGATGCAGGAACTCAAGAAGGTGCACAGCATCGCCACTCGCGAACTGCCCGGTGCGCCCCACGAGACGCTCCTGGTGCTCGACGCCACAACCGGCCAGAACGGGTTAGCCCAGGCCACGCATTTCAGCCAGGCCGTGAACGTAACTGGCATTTTCCTGGCCAAACTCGACGGCACAGCCAAGGGGGGCATCGCCTTCGCCATTGCCCGGCAGTTGGGCCTGCCCATCCTATTCGTCGGCACAGGCGAGGGGTTAGACGACGTGGCTCCCTTCGACCCGACCGAGTTCGTGAACGGCCTATTCGAAAAATCGTAGGAACCAACGAACGCACATCACGCATCACGTATCACGTATCACGTATCAATCATCACGCTTTATTCTAGGAGGTCTTCTCAAAAATGGACGATTTACGCGAGAAATTGAACGATTTGCAACAGCGCATCCAACAAATCATGGTGCGTCTTTGACATCGCCGGACGCCAAGAACAGATCGCTGCTTTGGAGCAGCGCTCGGCTCAGCCGGACTTCTGGGATGATCCGCAGAGTGCCCAGGCTACGATGCAGGAATTGACCCGGCTGCGGGAAGATGTGGAGTTATGGAATGGGCTGTCTGAGCAGGTAAAGGAACTCTCTGGCTTGCTTGAACTGGCTGCCGCCGAAGATGACCAGAGCATAGCCGAGGAAATCGAGTCGGCCACCGCCCAGATCGAGGAGAAATTAGAGACTCTGGAATTCCAACTGCGCATGAGCGGCGAACACGATGCCAAAGACGCTATTCTCGCCATCCATGCCGGTGCCGGTGGCACCGAGTCCCAGGACTGGGCGGCCATGCTCCTGCGCATGTATCTGCGCTGGGCCGAGGACCATGGCTACAAGGCCACGATCATTGACTCCACGCCCGGCGAGGAAGCAGGTATTAAGAGCGTTACCGTGACCATCGAGGGCCGCTACGCCTACGGCTACCTGCGCGCCGAGCGGGGGGTGCACCGTCTGGTGCGCTTGTCACCCTTTGACTCCGCACATCGCCGCCACACTTCCTTCGCTCTGGTAGAGGTCATCCCCGATATCGGCGAGGATGTTGAAGTCGAGATCAAGCCGGACGACGTGAAGATGGAGGTCTTCCGTGCCTCGAGCGCCGGCGGCCAACACATGCAGAAGAACGCTACCGCCGTGCGCCTGATCCATATCCCTACGGGAATTGTGGCCACCTGCCAGAACGAGCGCTCGCAGATGCAGAACCGTGAGACGGCGATGAAAGTGCTGCGGGCGCGACTGTACGAGATCGAGCGGCAGAAAAAAGAGGAGGAGAAAGCCCGGCTGAAAGGCGAGCACATCTCGGCTGGTTGGGGCAATCAAATCCGCTCTTATGTGCTGCATCCTTACCAGATGGTCAAAGATCTGCGCACTGGCCACGAGACCGGCAATGCAAACGCGGTGCTCGACGGTGAACTAGACTCATTCATTGAAGCCTATCTGCGTGACAGCATGGGAGAGGAACGGGACTAATTCATCGCCGAGGCGTGGAACGATGATCGAAAAGCGCATCCATATCTCCCGTCCGCTTGTGAGCCCCGATTTGGCGAAATTCAACAAAGTGGCTAAAATGAATATTACTTTTAGAAGGATTCCTGGCAACTGATGATAAGCAGGCGAGCCACTCCCGAGGCATTGGCGCTGACAAAGCTGCGTCGTGGAATGTCTCGCCTCAACATTTTTCGGCTCGTCATTGAAGAGAGCACATAGTCAAGGATGATCATTCTGTTGCGGAAAGAGAGACGGAGAGCATGCATCTATTGGCATACCCCTTGTTGACCGGTGCGCTTGCCCTCGTGGTCGTCGTCTACTTTGCCATCCGTATTCAGAGGGGCAGAATCGTCTCGGCCAAGATGGCCGAGATCGCTGGTTATATCAGCATCGGCGCTCAGACATACCTGCGCCGGCAATTCATTACTATCCTCACGATCATGCCTATCATCGGGGCAGGCATTTACCTCATGTTCGGATGGAAGGTGACTCTCACCTTCGTCTTGGGTGCTCTGGTATCTTTGCTCACTGGCTACCTGGGTATGACTGCGGCCACCCGTGCCAACGTGCACATGGCCGACGGCGCTCGCCAATCACCCACCATGGCCTTCCGTATCGCTGTCCTGGGTGGCGCTATCATGGGCCTATGTGTGACTGGGTTCAGTCTCATCTCACTCTCTATCTTATATTTAATCTTTCGAGAGCCCGAACCATTGGTTGGTTTCGGCTTCGGCGCCAGTCTGGCTGCCCTCTTCGCCCAAGTCGGTGGGGGTATCTACACCAAGTCCGCAGATATAGGAGCGGATCTAGTTGGGAAAGTGGAGAAAAGAATCCCAGAGGACGATCCGCGAAACCCGGCGGTGGTCGCTGACCTGGTTGGGGACAACGTGGGTGACTGCGCTGGCCGAGGGGCGGATCTCTTCGAGAGTTTTAGCGATGATATTGTAACCGGAATGGTCATCGGGGTGACGATGATCCCCAGATATGGCATCGGCGCGCTGTTTTACCCCCTTGCCCTTCAGTCCACAGGGGTCTTGGCATCCCTGGCAGGGATCGCCATGACTCGCGCCTGGCGGAGGGAAATGGAACCCACGACCTCGTTCAACATCGGCCTACTGACGAACACCGTGTTGAGTCTCATGGGCGCGTTTTTCCTGATCAAGTTCCTCCTCAACGATATGGCTATTTTCTTTGCTGCGGTCTGTGGCATAGCGATCACTCTCGTGGCCTCGTTCGCCACGCGCTATTACGCGGGTATGACCGGCGCGCCAGTAAAGCGTATGGCGGAGGCTTGCAAGCGTAGCACTGCTCTGAACATCCTAACGGGTTTGGCCTACGGCTTGCAGAGCCCGCTCCTCTCTATCATTGCCATCATGCTTGGGATCAGTCTCTCCTATGTGTTGTCGGGCGGTTCCCTGTTGGCCATCGTGACCGTGAACATCGGCACCGACTTGTTGATCGGCTTCATCATGATGTCCGATGCCTTTGGTCCCATCACTGATAATGCCTCCGGCATCGCCGAGATGTCCAAAGCGGAGGCCCGCACTGTGAACTCCCTCTCCAGACTGGACGCCGTTGGAAACACGATGAAGGCCATTACCAAAGCCTACGCCATGTCCTCGGGGACCATCACGGCTTTTACGATCTTCATTACCTTTTTCCAGAAAACCCAGGTAAATGCGATGAATGTTTCCCATCCGTTCAACCTAGCGTTCGTCTTCATCGGTGTGGCCGTACCCTACCTTATCTCCTCCCTGGTGATCGGCTCCACCACCAAAACGGCATTCCAGATGGTGGATGAAGTGCGCCGCCAATTCCACGAGATCAAGGGTCTTTTGGAAGGCAAGGCTGCTCCAGACTACGCCCGGTGCGTGGATATCGCCACTCGAAACGCTTTGCGAGAGATGATCCTGCCGGGGTTCGTGGGTGTGGCTACCCCGTTTGCTGTGGGCCTTTTGTTCGGTGCGGAAGCGCTGGGCGCGCTCCTAATCGGGGTCATTGCCTCGGCCGCTCTCTTGGGACCGTTCTTCAATAATCTGGGCACTGCCCTCGACAATGCTAAGAAAGCGATTGAAGTTAGGGGAATCCATAACTACGAGGCTGCGGAACACGAAGCGGCGGTCGTCGGTGATACTGTGGGCGACCCAATGAAGGACGTGGCTGGCCCGTCTCTGCTGATCTTGATCAAACTGGTCGGCATGATCGCGCTACTGATGGTCAGCCTGGTGCGTCGGTAAAGGGAAGAGGCCCCGGCGGGATACAAGCGCTAGGGCCTCTTTTGTTGCGGCCAAGTGGAATGCTATGTCGGAGTGGTAGTACATCGAAGGGGGTGCAATATGGGGGTTCGAGATTTGGACATCTTCACCCAGGCAGTCCATGCTGGGGAGCGCGCTTCGCCCTCAGATTTCATGCCCGTCAGTACGCCCGTGTACAACACAGTTGGCTTCCTCTACGATAGCGTGGATGACCTACACGCTATCTTCGCCGGTGAGCGTGCGGGCTACGTCTATCCTCGCTACGGAAATCCCACCGTCGCTGCTCTCGAGCAGGCCGTGGCTGTTTTGGAGGGCGCAGACGAAGCCGTAGCATATGCCTCAGGGATGGCGGCCGTCCTGGGCGCGCTTCTAGGTGCGGGAGCCCAACAGGGCTCCACGGTCGTCGCAGCGCAGGACGTATACGGAGCCACCTACGTGCTCCTTTCAACCCTCATGACTAGGCTGGGTGTCCGGGTCCAGTTCGTGGATGCTGCGGACACGGACACGGCGATTGACCTCATCGCCTCGGAGAAACCGTTCGCCGTGCTTGTGGAGACGATTTCCAATCCCTTGCTCAAAGTTGCCGATGTGCCACGCCTGGCCAGCGCGGCTCATGCCGCCGGTGCGGCTCTCATAGTGGACAATACCTTCGCTACTCCCTGCATATTCCGCCCTCTGGAGTACGGCGCGGACTACGTGGTGCACAGTGCCACCAAATACCTGGGTGGCCACGGCGACGTGATGGCGGGCCTCGTGGCTTGCAATGCCGAACGTGCTAAGATTTTGCGGGAGCAAATCAAATTGACCGGGGCGAATCTGGGCCCCAACGAGGCCTGGCTGACCCTGCGCGGGCTGAAAACCATGCCCCTGCGTGTCCGCCAACATAGTATCAACGCGATGCTCATTGCCTCTTGGCTGGAGAAGCAGCCGAAGGTCGAGCGTGTGTATTATCCCGGCCTGCGGACCCATCCCCAGTGGCCACTGGTGCGAGCAATGTTCCCCGGGAACTGCTACGGTGGCATGGTCTCGTTCGAAATCAGAGGCGCAGGGCGGGCAGAAATATCGCGCTTCATGGACGCGCTGAAGTTAATCTTACCGGCCACAACACTGGGTGACGTTTATACGTTGGTACTTTATCCTGCGGCGACGTCGCACCGAGTGCTCTCGACCGAAGCAAGAGCGAAATTGGGCATTACCGAAGGGTTAGTGCGCTTATCGGTGGGCATCGAGGATGTTTCGGATATCATCGCCGACTTAGCCCAGGCGTTCGAGAGCATCGGATGAGGCGGGCAAGGAGATGACTATGCGCGCGCTCTGGGATTTGCTAATAGCGTTTGGCAGAGTGGGTCTGTTCGGTTACGGTGGGGGGCCGAGCATGATACCGCTTTTGCAAGAGGAGGTGGTGGACCACTATCGTTGGTTGACCTTGGAGCAATTTGTAGATGCGCTGGCTATGGGCAACGCGTTGCCAGGACCCATCGTGGTGAAGATGGGCTATTATGTGGGACTGAAGGTGGCGGGATGGCCTGGGGCGATAGTGGCTACCTTGGGCATATCGCTGCCTGGCTTTCTCTTGATGGCCATCATGACAGCCTTCTTTATGCAGTACAAGGACTCACCCAAAGTCGCAGCCATGTTGAAAGCAGTGCGCCCTGTGGTGGTAGCACTCCTGGCGCTGGTGGTGTGGGAAGTGTTCCCAGTCTCCGTGAAATCCTGGGACACGGCGCTCATCTTGGGGGCGTCTTTCCTCCTCGTGGCTTTCACGAATATTCACCCGGCCCTGGTCATTACCGCAGCGGCTCTTCTGGGGCTGTTGGTGTATTGAGAAAGCGCCGCGGAGCAGGAAGGGGCGTTCGACCGAACGCCCCTATTTTGTTTTCGTGCGTGGGGCTACTGGGATGCGCGCCAGGCGGGCGTAAGGTGGCAATGGGTCGCCGATGAGCGGTCGTGCCCATTCTACGAAGGCTGACGTAACGTCGTGTCCACTGGGGGCGATGTATTCGTCGGGTAGCCGGCGCTCTTTGTTGGCGATCTCGGCCAGAGGGGCCAGGCCTGTGTCGCAATAGTAGACCGGGCCCGGCTGGCGCACCAGAGTGACCATGACGTCACTCTGGCCACTCACAACTGCCTGCACGGCGGCACGACCCACACGATAGGCCTCGTCCAGGTCCACGGATGAGGCGGCGATCATCATGCTGCGCTGGAGATAGTTGGGCTTGTCTATCCGCACTTTCAGCCCCAATTCCTCGCGGATAAGCATCTCTGCACCGTCGGAGCAACCGCCTTTCATCCTATGTCCGAAGGCATCCACCTCGCTCCTCACCAGGGCTTCCCCCAGTGGCAGACCGTTCTCGTCCTCCACGCCCTCGCTCATGGCGATGACCACGTAGCCGCGCCGATCTACCTCGCGCTTCACATCGGCAATGAGTTTCTCTTTGGGCAGTCGCCGTTCCGGGAGATAGATCAGATGTGGCGAGTCGCCCTCCTCGTCCCGCGCCAGGGCGGATGCTGCCGTGAGCCAGCCAGCATTGCGGCCCATGATCTCGACGATCTTCACCGGGCTGCTCCGCCCCATGGCCTCCGTGTCACGCCCGGTATCCCGAAGGGCGATGGCCACAAAACGGGCGGCGCTGCCGTAGCCTGGGCAATGGTCGGTGCCTACCAGATCGTTGTCCACGGTCTTGGGCACGCCGACGACGTGCAGTTCGTAGCCCACACCATCAGCCAACAGATGCAACTGGTGCGCTGTGTCCATGGAGTCGTTACCGCCAACGTAGAGGAAATAGCGGACGTTATGAGCCCGGAAGACCTCCAGGATGCGGTCGTACTCTTCTTCCTTGACTTTGTGGCGCACGGTGCCCAGTGCTGCGGCAGGTGTGTGACGCAACCCCTCGAGGGTCTGCGGCGACTCACGGCCCAGGTCTATGAAATCCTCACTGAGCACGCCCTCAATGCCATTCACCGCCCCGTACACCGCACTGATCTGCGGATGTTCCAGGGCCTCGTGTATGATGCCGACCAGGGTGCTATTGATGGCCACGGTCGGCCCACCGGATTGACCAACGACCAGAACTCCTTTCGCCATCCTCGTGCTCCTCGCTCAGTTTGGCTTCGCCTTAGGACAGGGAAGACATTCTGCCCCTGTTCGCAATTTTACGCTCTTGGTGTGACCAGTCAAGTAGTGAAATGCCCGTACCTCCTCTCCGGCCGCAAAACATCATCCAAACTCACCTAACCTGGAAATTGGCGTCGGCGTCGCGGCCGGAGGCGGCGTCGGGGTCGGAGCGCCTACACGACAAACCGCTGCTGGATCATCGCAAGAGGGATACGTACCAAATCCGCAAAATTTTGCTGTTGAGCCCGCCGGACAAGTGCCGGAAAACTGTCCGCCCTGACAATTCCCATTCACTGTTCCGTCGGCATTACAACAAATTTTATATATTCCCCCAACTGTACACCCGCTCGAATCACACCTTCCGGCGTTAAGCTTTGGATGGGCGGCAGTACAACTATCATATGCGCCGCAAGATCTATAATCGTAGCGGTATTGGTATAAGCATCTTCCCTCGAAGTCCGGGTTCGCCTTTTCCTGACATACCCCATAGCACCAGGTCCATTGGGAAATAGTGCCGCAGTTGCTGGAACAACCACCTGAACTGGTACAACAGGTATTATCTGGAAAGCCGATAGCGGCTTGACATTCACTCAAAGAGGTATCTGTCCAATTTTCGTATGGGCAGGGGGAATAGCAACAGGTCAACAATCTGCTCACATCATAGGCACAAATGGCAGAAGACCTACAACCTGCATCGGGATGAGTCGGTCCGCAGCAATTGACCAATCCTAAAACAGGTCTTGGCCGGAAAAATAAGAAAACCCCGACCAAAACAACCAAGAATATTAACCTTATTAAAATTTGTTTCATTTTTTCTCTAAGCCGGCAGTCTTCAACATTTCTCGTGTTAGCCTCAACGGCTCACCATTTTTGAAAAGATAAAGGCCTAAGTTGCCACCAGAAAGACACCCAGGGCCTTCTCCCTTTTTGGTTGTAGCAATAACCTCTCCTTCGGCAACTTTCTTTCCCTCTCCTACTAAAACTCTGCCAAAAATAAGATAACTGGCTGTTAGACCGTCACTTCTGGTCAGTTGGACATTGTCAAATTCAGTCCCTGGCACAACTTTGGAAACCTCTCCTTCAAAAACAGCATAAATCGGCGTTTCCGGAGGAAGGAAAAAAACTAAATGGTCAGAATCGGCAGCAGAGGTGGGAATAGTCTGCAGAAGCCCATCTTCTACTGGCGACGCCAAAAGAAATGGCGTGGGAGTAGGAAGAACGATTACAGAAGATGGTTTGGGCTTTTGCCAAAAAGCGCCATAACGAGAAAGAGCAAGATTAAAACCCAAAAGAAGGACAATTAAGAAGCAAAGACTAGTAAGCAGGAATAATTTCTTTGAATCGGGCAGCATTAATTTTAATCTATACCATGAGGGTATAATCTGTCAAGTGAAGGAGGAAATTATCTAATATATACTAACCTACCTGCTTTGTCCCTCAAGAGATTAATAAAAGTAGTATCGTAACCTTCGGAGAAGTCTGGTTTAACAGTACATATTACGAATTGGTAGCTTTCTCCAAACCCCGCGAAGTACGGAGGTAGGGTTTCCTTGGTCAATCTTAAAACTGGCTGTCCCGCGTTAACATAATTTCCTAGACTATCCCAGTTAAAGCTCCTGGGTAAACCAAAGTCAAGTGCGACATTATTGAGAACAATCAAAAACCCTTTTGAGTTAGTCGTCCCGAATTTTTCCACCTTCCCGCTAAATGGGGCTTTGATAATTATACCCTCTTCTATGTTGCGAAAACATAGATGGATTTTAAGACTAGTATTTATCTCAACCAATCCGGATGATGAATTCGGATCAAAAGGCAGGGGAAAAGATAGGATTCCCTTCTTTTCCCATTGCTCTTTAACTGCCACTTCTGCTTGCTCGGCTGGCCAGCCGACAAATAACCCTTTGTGTTTTTCAAAATCAATCGCTGTAATCTCTGGATTCAGAACAATTTTATTTTCTGTGGCACTCCAATAAGCCATTATTTGATTATCTTGGTCTCTGTATTCCCATCTTTTAGTGCGCTCGTTCCAAACTTCATCAAATCCA
>JACIWT010000021.1 GCA_014360825.1 Chloroflexota bacterium
TCCAGCGTCCATATCGCTCCGGTTCTAAAGTGTTCAGATCCACTCCGGCCAATTCTAATACTTTCTGTACGTATTGAGAATATCCATACCCCAGAAACTGTATAGTATGTCCTGGACACCGTGCAGCCCCCGTTTGACTTTTCTGGCGTTTGTGCTATACTGGCATTGACATTAACAAACGAAAAGCCCTGGCGCTTGAGTTAGAAGCCCAGGGCGTGGCGTCGGTGGGATGGACACCGAACGCAAGGGGAATTGTAGCAGAAGCCCTGTTTGGTGTCAAACCGACGGGGCTTTTTGGTTTGCTAAAATAGAGCAATGGCCTTGGCAATAAACAATCGGTCAAGTTAACAACATAGGCTACAACTGGTAGTGGTTATTGGGGCTATCGGCACTACGTATTGTATGGGATGTCTCAGCGGCAGAGCAGGGGACTCATAAGCCCTGGGTCACTAGTTCAAATCTAGTCGCCGCCATTGCTTGTGTTTCTGACAAAGCGCCTACTACCTGTAGTGGTAGAAAGGCGCTTTTCTTTCACCACAAGACTATTGGTCAATTTGGAATTTTGCAAAATTAGGAGTAAATTACTCCTGATTAGAGTCTGCTTTTTGAGAGGAATCAGGGTTTATCAAAAGTGGCCTGGGAAAGAACAACAAGATCTTTTCCCGTGTGGCCGCTTATAGCCAACACGGCAGAAACGATGGAGAGAAGTACTAATGTTTAACAAAGTAATCTATTTCGATAACGCCGCCGCGACCCGGTTGGATGAGCGAGTTCTGGAAGCAATGAAACCGTACTTCTTTGACCTCTACGCTGTAGCCACCTCGCAGTTCGGCTACTCCCTGGGTGTGGATGCACGGGACGCATTAGACAACGCGCGGGCGCAGATTGCTGCGGTCCTTGGAGCGAGTCCGGAGGAGTTCATCTTTACCTCTGGCAGTACAGAGTCCAGCAACCTGGCTATCAAGGGAGTGGCCTCGGCGCTGGCGGAGAAAAAGGGCCGCCACATTGTGACCAGCCCGATCGAGGATTTCCCGGTGCTCCACAGCGCCCGGGCACTGGAGCGGCAGGGTTTTCGGGTGACCTACGTGCGAGTGGACGAGACCGGACGGGTGGACCTCAATCACCTGCGAGAATCTATCACGCCCGAGACCATATTGGTCTCCATTCAGGCAGCCAACCAAGAGATCGGCACTTTGCAGGACCTGAAGGCCATCGGTGAGATTTGCCGGGAGAAGGGGACGCTCTTCCACACCGATGCCACTCACACTTTTCCGCGCCTACCCCTGGACGTGCGGGAGATACCGGTAGATCTGGTCACCGTCTCGGCCCATACTATCCACGGGCCGAAAGGGATTGGCGGGCTGTATGTGCGCAAAGGGACCCCCATTCGCAAGTGGATGGATGGTGGCTTCCAAGAATTCGACCTGCGGGCTGGGGCGGAGGACATCCCCAGTGCAGTGGGCTTCGCCAAGGCTGTGGAACTGGTCACGCCAGAGGAAACAGCCCGTCTGCAGAGAATGCGCGATCGGCTGATCGAGCGGCTGTTGGCGATCCCACACACCCGCCTCAATGGCCATCCAGTCCACCGTCTGCCGCACAACGCCAACGTCTCCTTCCGCTTCGTCGAGGGTGAATCGCTGCTGCTCCACCTGGATATGCGCGGCTTCGCTGTCAGCACTGGTTCCGCTTGTTTCAGTCGCTCCCTAGAAGCCAGCCACGTCATTCTAGGCATCGGTGGCGACCATGAACGCGCTCACGGCTCCGTCCGCTTCACCTTCGGCCGCTACAACCAAGAGGAGGAGGTAGATGCTGTGGCGGAAGCAGTCGCCGAGATCGTGGCAGAACTGCGAAGGATTAGCCCGCTGGGGAAAGAATAACGATTTGAGAACAGCAAGAAAACGACGCAACGAACAAGGAGGTTAAGATGCCGTTACCCTATAGTGAAGTTGTGATGGAACATTTCCGCCACCCGCGCAATGTGGGGCGGATCGAGGATGCCGATGCCAAGTCGGTCGAAGGAAGCCCGGCCTGCGGGGACATGGTGGCTGTCTATCTGAAGGTGGACCCCGAGACCAAGCGCATCACGGATATCAAGTTCGAGTCCTATGGATGTGCCTCTAATATCGCTACTGGCTCCATCATCACCGAGTTAGCCAAGGGAAAGACGCTGGAAGAGGCCAAAGCGATCACGTGGCAACAGGCCTCAGAAGCGTTAGGCGGGTTACCGCCGATCAAGACGCACTGCTCTGTGCTAGCGGTGGATGGGCTACGGGCAGCAATCCAGAACTACGAGGAGCGTCATGGCTTGGTCAAGGAGCGTATGCCCACAACGGTCGAGGAAGTGCGCAGACGCTTGAAGCACGTGATGAACCCGATGTCCGGGCTAGATCTGGTGCGCACCAAATTGGTCCAAGATATTAAGGTCAGCGAGGGAACGGTGCGCGTAGTAATTGACCTGCCCGCCGATCACCAATTTGCCGCCACAATCCGTGAAGATATTACAGAAAAGGTGGGGCACCTGTGGGATGTGAAGCAAGTCGTGGTAGAGTTTACAGAGTAGAGGTGGAACTATGGCCAAGATCGAAGTGAATACTAAAGAGCCGACCTGCCCCATAGCGAACATCATCGTGGACTGTCGGGGGCAGACGTGCCCCGTGCCCTTAGTGGAAATGCGCAAGGCGGTACGCCGCGCCTCTCCGGGCGACGTCATCGAGGTGGTTGGCACTCACCCGGCTTCGAAAAAAGAGATCCCGATGGCTGTCGCAGCGTTGGGGCTGGAATTGCTAAGCGTGGAGGGGACGGACACCGATTGGAAAATTCGCATTCGGCGCTGAAGAGGTAATGATCGATCCCGCTCATCTTGTTGTCCTACGTAAGATATACATCCGTTTGCGTAATAGCAATGTGAATTGGGCACTTACCGGTAGTTTTAGTCTGGCTTTGCAGGGCGTGCCCGTTCAAGTCCATGACATTGATTTACAAACGGATGAGGCAGGAGCCTATGAGATCGAGCGCCGCTTTGCCGAATTCGTGATCCAGAAGGTGCATTTGTCTCCTGCGGAGAGAATCTGCTCACATTTCGGTGCCCTGATGATGGATGGGATCAAAGTAGAGGTGATGGGTGATGTTCGGAAACGGCGCGAGGATGGAACTTGGGAGGAGGCTGAGGATTTGGAGCGCCTCAAACGGGTGGTAGAGGTCGAGGGAATGCAAATACCAGTTCTGTCTTTGGACTACGAGTACCAAGCGTACCTGGCGCTGGGCCGGATTGAAAAGGCAGAGATGCTGCGAAAGTGGTTATATGAAGACGTGAACCGCCAGACATGACACGGGAATATAACCTGCGAAGCATCGGGCAATGTGGACCACCCCAACTCTCGGTGATATGCTGACTAGCGATGGCGAGACGGTTTAGGGAGGAATCAATGACCAGAGTCCATATTATTGCTACCGGTGGCACCATTGCTATGGCCTACGATGAGAACACCAGTCGATTCATGCCGGCGCTCAGCGGCGCGGATTTCCTGCAACGACTGCTCAGCGAGGCAGGCCCCGGCCTGCCCCTTACCTCCGAGGAATACGGGCCCCTGCCCAGCAGCCACTTCACCGTTGAACACCTGTGGGGCTTACGCGAGCGCGTGGCTGCAGCGCTGGCCGAGCCGGATGTGGACGGCGTGGTGCTGACCCACGGCACGGATACCCTTGAGGAGACGGCCTACTTGCTGGATCTGACCGTGCCTGGGGACAAGCCGATAGTGCTCACCGGGGCTATGCGCGTCGCTTCAGAACCCGGCTACGAAGGGATTGCCAACTTGTTAGCGGCGGTGCGTGTGGCGATCAGCGCTGAAGCACGGGGGTTGGGTGCGCTGGTGGTGATGAACGACGAGGTGCACGCCGCGCGCGATGTGACCAAGATGCACAGCCAGAGTATAGATGCGTTCCAGTCGCCGTTTTGGGGGCCGTTGGGTCGGGTGGAACCCGATCGCATCGTGATCACAAGGCGGGTGCAGCGAGAGTTGCTTGCTTGTACGCGCCTGGAGCCAAGCGTGTACCTGCTGAAACTGGCAATGGGCATGGATGCCGAGTTGCTACGCCACGCTGTGGTTCTGGGTGCGCGAGGTGTAGTCATCGAGTCCTTCGGCGGCGGACGGGTACCACCCTGGTGGCTACAGGCCATCGAGGAAGCCATCGCCCATGGGGTAGCCATCGTCATCACCACACGTTGCCCAGCGGGACGCATCTATGACCAGTATGGCTATGTGGGCGCGTACCACGATCTGATAGGCGCAGGTTGCATCTTCGCCGAGGGACTGAACGGCCCCAAGGCGCGCCTGCGCCTGATGGTCGCTCTGGGCGTGGCGCGAGACCTGCAAGAGACGAAGAGATTATTCACCGGGCAGGGACAACGCACACCCTCAGATGCCCTGATGCACAAATGAGAATTTGATACGCGGAGTTCCTGCGCTTCCGGATCGCCTGAGCGAGAGCCAGGGCTTTACCTTTGGAGAATACAAGACATAATGGGAGGACAAAATGAGCCCGAGTGATGTAACGCCTGAGCGCGTGACAATCATATTGCACAGCGGCGACATGGACAAAGTGTATAGCGCGCTGATCATCGGCAATGGGGCGCTGGCGATGGGGATGGAGGTCTCGATTTACTTCACCTTCTGGGGCCTGCAACGATTGCAGAAAGGTGGGTTAGAAAAGGGGCCACTCTCCAAAATGCATATGCTGGGCCTGGGCAAGTGGATGATCGGGCAGCGGATGAAAAAGGCCAACGTGGCGTCATTGGAGAAACTAATGGCCGACTTTAAAGAATTAGGCGGCAAGATCATCGCCTGCGAGATGACGATGGAGATTATGGGCCTCCGCCGTGAGGACTTACGTGAGGACTTGATTGACGAGTATGGGGCAGTGGGGACTTACATACAGGAAGCGCGCCAGTCAGCAGTTACACTCTTTATCTAAGGGGTGCAATGAGGAGGGCGCTACCATGGAGGAGAGGAGTTAAAGGACTGAAGCGGCCACCCAAGAGGTTTTTTGGCGAATGTGCACATTCTCGCTTTCAAACCGGCTCTTGACTGGGTTCGACCGCAGATCTTTTGGAGGATGGAGATGATGCTAAGAGAAAGTGCTTTGGCACCTGATTTCACCCTGGAGGCAGACGATGGCCATGGAGTAAGTCTGTCAGACTATCGCGGGAAGAAAGTTGTGCTCTATTTCTATCCCAAGGACAACACCGCCGGTTGCACCGCAGAGGCGTTGGCCTTTCGCGATGAGTATCCGAGGATCATTGCAGCCAGTGCTGTAGTGCTGGGGGTTAGCCCCGACAGTGTCGAGTCGCATAAGAGGTTCAAAGCCAAGCACAACCTGCCTTTCACGCTTCTAAGCGATCCTAACCATCAGGTTGCTGAAATGTACGGCGCGTGGGGAGAAAAGAAAATGTATGGCCAAACGCGCATGGGTGTTATCCGATCCACTTTCATCATTGATGAGGAGGGGAGGATCGTCAAAATATTCCCCAAGGTGGCAGTCAAAGGGCACATACAGGAAGTCTTGACTGCTTTGAATGCATGACTGGCGCTGAAATAGTTCGTCAGTGACTAGGAATGACCTCGCACAGCGAACTCTGCATTTCACAGGATTTTCTATGACAGGAGGCATAGATGGCATACGATATTGAAGTTGGGGACAAGGCTCCCGATTTCACCCTCAAGGATCAGAGCGAGAAAGAAATCGCTCTCGGCAACTTCAAGGGGCAAAAGGTGATCCTCTCCTTCCATCCTCTGGCCTGGACGAGCGTCTGCACAGCGCAGATGCAAGATTTGGAGAGGCACAAAGGGGATTTCGCCCGGATGAACGCCGTTGCCGTAGGGATCAGTGTGGACAGTGTTCCATGCAAGAAGGCCTGGGCCGAAGCCATCGGCGTTAAGGAGACCCCCCTCTTGGCGGACTTCTGGCCCCATGGAGGTGTTGCCAAGTCATACGGCATTTTCCGCGAGCGGAACGGTTTCAGTGAACGGGCTGTTTTCATCTTAGATGAGGAAGGGGTGGTCCGGTTCAAGAAGATTTATCCCATCAGAGAGATACCGGACATCGGAGAGATTCTGAGAGCGACAGCCAGATTGTGAGACGGGATAAGTACAGAGTCGGTCCGCATAAGCGCGAGGCGGCTGCCATTTCCCAATATCCTATGTTCTCGCGTGAGCCCGGCCGTGCAGCCGATCACCCATGTGGTCCATTCGCTTGCTCACCAAGCGTCGCTGCTACCTCTTTCAATTGTTCCACGATGGGAATGCCTTGCGGGCACTTGCCCTCGCATTCCCCACACTCAATGCAGGCCTCAGCCTTTAATCCAGGAGTTATTTCCCCAGGGCGGCCCAGGCGTGCGTAGGCATCACGGGCGAAGTCACGCAATCCGTACACGCGGTAGTAGTTCATGTACTCGAAGTTCTTAGGGATATTCACGTCGTTGGGGCAGGGCATGCAGTAGCCACAGCCGGTGCAGTAGAGGTCGGCTAATGCCTTGCTCTCGTCGAGCATCCGCCTCATGCGGTCCAATTCATCTGCAGTGAGTGGGTCTTCACGGCTAGCAGTGGCGACGTTTTCCTCCACCATCTGGATGGTGCTCATACCAGAGAGGGCAACATCCACGCCGGGATGGGCCAACACGAAACGTAAAGCCAGGGCCGGCGTGCTGGTGAAACTGTCGGGCAGCAGGGCGCGGATCTGGGGCGAAAACCCAGCCAGCCGCCCCCCGCCGACAGGCCCCATGATGACCACACCCAACCCCACCTTGTGAGCGTGGGTGATCGCATTCTCGTTGACGCGGTCTAGGATATTGTACTGAACTGTCATACTCTCAAAGTTTCCTGTGTCAACGAGGCGGATGAGGTTCTCTGGTGTATCGTGGAAAGAAAAACTGATGTGACGGATGAGACCCTCCTCCTTCGCCCGGCGCGCCGCGTCCAAAGGACCATTGGGTATGTCAATGCGTTCCTCGTAAGTTTTCCAGTCAATGCCCCACATATGGTAGAAATCAATATAATCCACATCGAGTTTCCGTAGCGAGATCTCCAATCGCTCACGCCAATGGTCGCCAGAAGCATCCTCGATGGGGTTCTTCGTGGAAATGTAGACTTTGTCGCGCCAGCCCTTGATGGCCCTGCCCAGGATAATCTCACTCTCTTTGTTGCAGTAGTATGGAGCGGTGTCGAAATAGTTCACGCCCAACTCATAGGCCCTCTGGATAATGGGGATGGCCCGATCCTCATCTACGTGTTGCTCATCAGGAGTCATGGGCAGACGCATTGCACCGAAACCCAGGACAGAGACAGTCGCTCCAGTCTTGCCGAAAGTCCGATAACGCATTTCTCAGAACCTTTCTCCGTACCGCAATGGTTTTGACAAAAACCCGTTGGCAGGTTTACAATGGCCTCGCTTTCAGCGGAGGGTAAATGAGTCGAAAAGAGCAGATCGGTACCACCGTCAGCCTTATTCTCATAGGCATCGTGCTCTCAGTCTTTGTGGATTCTCCTGTGCGTCCTCTTTCCATCCCTGGATTGCTGAACCCCGTGTTTCTGTCAGGTCGCACACTTTTCGTGATCATTCTAATTGCTCTGGCCTGTGCAGGGCAGGAAATCATTATCTGGAGCGATTCTCACACGCAGGAGGCGAGACGAAACAACAGTTTCGTCCATTGGATCTTACCTGCCGCGCTTACGATGGCCGCCGCTCTCATTTTCCCGCGACTCACTGGTCTCCGCGAGCAAGTCGCCGGCCTGGCGGTGGTTGGTGTGTTTCTCGCCGCGACAATGGAGGGTGAATATCTACTCGCCCAACCGGGCGCTAATAGGTGCGAATGGTTGCCCCTGTTGATGGACACATTCACCTACAGTATAGCGTTTCTCCTGTTTGCCCTCACTCTGGATGCTCTAAAGCCCTCGGTGGGACAGGCTCTCGCTATTGCAGCGGTGACTGGAGTGCTCTCCTTGCGCTTGTTCCCCCCACGCCGGGATGGGACTCGCGCCTGGGGGGTGGTGGGGTTGGGCATTCCCACAGCATTGGCGTCGGCCATACTGCCCGCGTTACCCCTGAACGTCCCCTCGGCGGCTACCCTCTTGGTGGCAATCATGTACATCTCTGTAGGCTTGGCGCGTGCGCATCTTTATGCTACTCTTACACGCCGCGTGCTCACCGAGTACGGTCTCCTTTTGCTTGCTACCGTTTTCCTGATACTCACGTTCTCTGCGCGGATGCGATGAGCCACATTACACCCCCAGTTCGTGCAGTCGTTCATCGCTAATGCCAAAATGGTGGGCTATCTCATGCATTACTGTCCGCCGAACCTGTTCCCGGATGGCTTCTGGCCGACGGTGATAGATCTCAATAGGTCCCTGATAGATGACAATGCGATCGGGCGGGACTAAATTGTAACCTCGGCCCCGCTGGGTTAGGGGGACGCCCTGGTACAAACCAAAAAGCATTCCCGAGGGATGAAGACCCGCTTGCCTCAACTCCGCCGGCGTAGGCCACCACTCGACTACCACAGCCACATTACTCAACTTCTCTCGGAAATGGGGTGGCAAAGAATCCAGTGCTTCACTTACCAGTCGTTCAAACTCCGCCTTGTTCATAACCCTTCACATACAGATGCAGCAGGGGCAGCCAATAAGCCGCCCCTGCTGGGGTCCACGCTCTCTCGAATCGCAATTTGCACCGCGATCACGGAAGGGAATCCATGCACCCTCCCGTGAATCCGATCGGTTAGGCCCGCACCTCCTCTACCACGAAGGCGACCTTTACGTTAGCGCGATAGGAAGTAATCTTGCCGTTCTGCACAACGGCTGTCCAGCCAACTACCTCCACGCCGCGGATGCCGCGTACGGTCTTGGCTGCCTCTTTCACCGCGTTGTTGGCCGCCTCCTCCCAACTGGTCGGTGACTCGCCAATGAGTTCAATGACCTTCACCACCGGCATGATCTACACCCCCTTTCTGAGGATTTCTTCACAAGGTGACCCCACGCCTATACCTGTCCCAACAAGCGAGACTTTCGCTTTGACTATATCACATTGCGGAGGTTGTGTCAAACTCGGACGCCTCTTTGACAAATACACCTCAATTGACATATAATAGAATCAAAAGGGGGTGATTACGGCTCAAGAAGCAATAAGGCCTTAATGGTTCGTTACCGTTGGTCGCAAGTTACGCAGACCCCGGTCATTACGGCATAATGGAGGTGCTCAGGAAATCAGAGGGTGTAATTCGGCCATCATGTTTGTGAGTTAGTGAAGGCGCCTCATAATGTGAAAAAAGCAGGGGTAAGTGATGTCACAAGTAAGCAGCCTTGAACGTTTACGCGCCTACCTTCAGGCAGTGTATACATCTTTTGAGAAAACCCCGCCCCAAGCAGTACTGCAGGTTAACGCAAGGAACCAACCGCAAGCCAAAAACGTTGAGGAGCAAAGCGCCGATGCGCAGGCCGAGGTAGGGATATCCGAGAAAAACGAAATGTCCGGGCAGGAGCCCGCCGATCTCCACATAAACGACCCCCAGCAACAGACGGACTTTCCAACACCCGCCGAAGAACAGGCGAACGTATGGGATATCTTCCAGATGCATTTTGAGCACGGCGATATATTGGAAGGTCGGGTAGTCAACTGGAACCGGGGGGGATTGCTGGTCAACGTAAACCAACGACAAGGATTTGTTCCCGCATCGCATCTGGTTAGCATGCCCCACACGTCTGATGTAGCGCAGCGAGAGAATTACCTGGCAGCACAGGTAGGAAAAAACTTGCGCCTGCGGATCATCGAATTGGACAGGCAACGCGACCGTCTGGTGCTCTCCGAGCGAGCCTGTGGCATCACCCCGCGGGAAGAACTCGCTCTACTTGATCGCATTTCTCCTGGTGATCGTTGCCGTGGCTTGATCAGCAATATCTGTAACTTCGGTGCTTTCGTTGATCTGGGTGGCGTAGATGGCTTGATCCACATCTCAGAACTTTCCTGGCAACGCATCCATCACCCCAGTGAGATATTGCAGGTGGGTGACGAGGTAGAAGCCTATGTGCTCAGCGTGGATCGGGAACACAAGCGCATTGCGCTGAGCCTCAAGCGCCTGCGCCCTGACCCCTGGGCGCAGTTAGAGGAGCGTTATCACGTCGGTCAGGTAGTACAGGGTACCATCACCAATGTGGTGAGTTTCGGTGCATTCGCGCGTTTGGAGGAGGGGTTGGAAGGGCTCATCCATATCTCTGAATTAGCTGAAGGAAATTTCTTGCATCCCCGGAACGTCGTTCACGAGGGCGATGTTGTGCTGGTTCGCATTATTAGCATGGACCCGGTAAACCACCGCCTGGGCCTGAGCATGCGGCAGGTTCATCAAGGGGCAACCCCGAATTTGCGTGGGGATCACATTGAGCGTGATGTGAATGCGGTGTAGGTCACTGATGGCACGCAGGAAACCTGAAACGAACGAACAACCCATGATAACCCCTAGTGCCCCAGCACCGCAGCGCGAGATTGCAGGACTGGCGCTGATTGCCTTAGGCACTGTAACATTGCTAGCACTGTCGGCTGTCAGCCGGGGTGCGCTGAGCGACTGGTGGGCGGGCTTCTTGCGGCGCATTTTCGGGTGGGGTGCTCCCGTCATAGCGTTGACGTTGCTGGCTTTGGGCGGGTTGTTACTCTGGCCACCGTACCGGCGTCCAAAAGTGCCGTGGCCAGCAGTAATCGGCCTAGAGGTGGTGTTCGTCGCCCTGCTAGGTGTGCTCCATCTCTTGGGTAGCAGGGCGAATCCAGTTGCTTTGCCACTAGATGGTGGCCGGGGCGGCTATGTAGGGTGGGCAGTGGCTTACTTCCCCACGAAGGCATTGGGTTGGGGGCTGGCGTTACTAATGCTATTAGCCGTCGTGCTGACGATGTTATTTGCGATGGCACCGGCGAGCGCTGCGGAGATCGTCCGACGGATCCGAACAGGCTGGGAGCGAGCGCTGACGGCCTATCGCCTGTGGCGGGAGAGCCGGAGTGCTATTACTGGCGAAGCACCACCAATCGTTGGGCCACCCCCACGAGAGCGAAAAGGCGTTCGTGTCAAGCGAATCGTCAGGACTGAGCCAGAGAAGGCTGCTCCACAGACAAAGGAGCGCCCTCGACGGGCCCCTGCGCCGCGAGATAAGCGCCTCCCCCCACTGGACCTATTGGAGCAGTACGCACCCAAATCTCTCAGTGAGAGCGAGATCCGGCGTCGGGCACGCATTATAGAGGAAACCCTCGAAAGTTTTGGAGCTCCTGGCAAGGTGGTAGAGATTAACCGTGGGCCCACAGTGACCCAATTCGGCGTCGAACCCGGTTTCGTGGAGCGCCGATTGCAAAATGGCGAGGTGGCTGAACGGAAGATCCGGGTGAGTAAGATCCTCTCCCTGGCCGATGACTTGGCATTAGCACTGGCAGCAGCACCTATTCGCATCGAGGCACCTGTGCCTGGCCGATCTGTGATAGGCATTGAGGTTCCCAACTCCGACCTATCACTCGTCTCATTGCGCAGCGTGATGGAGTCCGAGGTATTTCAGAAGATTGACTCCAACTTACGCATTGCCTTGGGGCAAGATGTTTCTGGTAATCCCGTTGCCGCTGATCTGGCTTCTATGCCCCACCTCCTCATCGCAGGAGCCACTGGCTCGGGCAAGTCGGTGTGCATCAATTCTATCATTGCTTGCCTGCTCTTCAACAACACGCCTGACGATGTGCGCATGATCATGGTGGATCCCAAGATGGTCGAACTGACCAACTTCAACGGCATCCCCCATTTGATCGCCCCAGTCATCACTGAGGTAGAGGAAGTCGTGCGGGCGCTCAAATGGGTTACGCAGGAGATGGACAGCCGCTATCGCACGTTCGCGCTGCGTGGCGTGCGCAACTTGGATATATATAACCAGATGGCATCTCGAAAAGGCTGGGATAAATTGCCGAACATCGTCATCTTCATTGACGAGTTGGCGGATTTAATGCTTGTATCTCCCGATGATGTGGAATGGGCGATATGTCGCATCGCCCAATTGGCGCGGGCGACTGGCATACATCTCGTGTTGGCCACCCAACGCCCCTCTGTGGAAGTGGTCACCGGCCTCATCAAAGCCAACTTCCCCGCTCGCATTAGTTTCGCTGTCACCTCACAGGTAGACTCGCGAGTGGTGTTAGACACAGGTGGAGCGGAGAAACTGCTCGGACGCGGGGATATGCTGTACATGGCTTCTGATTCCAGCAAACTGATGCGGCTACAGGGATGCTATGTCTCAGACGCGGAATTGGCTCGGCTGGTGAATTTCTGGCGTGAGCACGTGGAATGGATTGGGCCTCCAGCGCGACGGGAAACAGCGCCATGGCAGAGTGCGGATTTGGAGGGGGAAGAAAGCGACGAATTGCTGGAGGATGCGATTCAGTTGTTGCGTGGTCGGGATCGGGTTTCCGTCTCCTTCCTCCAGCGACGCTTGCACATTGGCTATCCGCGCGCGGCGCGACTTATGGACATCCTGGAGCACAAGGGTATCGTGGGACCAGACGAAGGTGCAGGGCGCTCACGGGAGGTGTTATTGCCACTGGGGGAAAACCCCGAACCTGATGAGTGAAAACGAGCGAAATGCCTACGCAAGAGGTGATATGTGATCTACGTTGGCACGAGTGGTTACAGTTATGATGACTGGGTAGGACCCTATTACCCGCAAAATCTGGGTAAGAGTAAATGGCTCGATTTCTACGCCCGGGAGTTCAACACTACCGAGATCAATTTCACTTTTTATCGCCTGCCCAATCCGTACACCATTGCCGCAATGGAACGCAAAACTCCCGCTGGCTTTGTCTTCACCGTCAAGGCCAGCCAGGAATTAACGCACCAACGTGAAGATATCGCTGCGGCCGTCAACTCTTTTCTTCGAGGCATTCAGCCTCTCGTGGAGGCTGACAAGTTAGGATGCATCCTGGCCCAATTTCCCTTTTCCTTCCACGCCACATCTGAAAACCAGGCCTACCTGGCAAAATTACGGGAGTTGATGGGCGATGTCCCCCTAGTCATCGAATTTCGTAACCGCGAGTGGCTGACCGATGAGGCTTTCGATTTTCTGCGCCAGCATGAACTAGGCTTTTGCTGCGTGGACGAACCCCGACTGAAGGGCCTCATGCCACCAATCGCCATAGCCACGAGTAAGGTGGCCTACGTGCGCTTCCACGGTCGCAATGCCAAGAAGTGGTGGCAACATGCACAGGCCTGGGAACGTTACGATTACACCTACTCCGAGGAAGAACTTCAGGAGTGGACGCCTAAAATCAAGGAACTGGATGCGGCGGCCGAAAAAACCTTTGTCTTTGCCAATAACCATTGGCAGGCCCAGGCGGTGGGCACGGCACGACAACTGCGGATGCTTTTGAAGTGAAAAACGCAGGCTCCCTTTGGTTTGCGGTTCTCTGTGTTGATGCTTATAATATCGTGTGATAATGATGCGTGAAGATCCATCCGCACAGATGGATGAGAGGGGGTGAACGATGTCTGGACATTCGAAGTGGTCTACGATCAAGCGGAAGAAGGGCGTTCAAGACGCCAAGCGCGGGCAGTTGTTCACCAAACTCGGGCGGGAGATCGAGATTGCTGCCCGTGACGGCGGCGGTGACCCTTCGGCCAACTTTCGCTTGCGCCTGGTCATAGACAAAGCTCGTCAGGCCAACATGCCTAAGGAGAACATCGAGCGGGCTATCAAACGCGGCACCGGCGAACTGAAGGGTGCAGCGCTGGAGGAAGTCCGCTACGAAGGCTATGGTCCTGAAGGCACTGCCTTCATCGTCGAGGTAGTAACCGATAACCGCAATCGTGCGGTCGCCGATGTGCGACGCGTCTTCACCCGACATGGGGGCAACTTGGGTGAAACCGGCTGTGTGGCCTGGCTCTTCGACCACCGAGGGTATTTCAGCATTGACGCCGGCAACGACGACCCGGAAGCCATCGCCTTGGACGCCATTGATGCTGGGGCTGAGGATGTCAGGGTAGACAACAGCCTGGTTGAGGTTTTCACCACGGTGGACAAGTTCAAATCCGTCAAAGAAGAGTTGGAGCGTCGCAATATCAAGTACGACTCAGCGGAATTGGCCTACATCCCCAAGACGATGGTGCGATTAGACGAGAAAGCCACCATCCAGAACATGCGCCTCATTGACGCCCTAGAAGAATTAGAGGACGTCCAAGGGGTTTTCTCGAACCTGGAAATTCCTGACGACATCATGGAGAAGTACGAGGCAGCCGCCTGAGATGGTGGTGTTGGGGATAGACCCCGGCTTGGCCACTACGGGCTATGGAGTTGTGGCTGAAGCCGGAGGTGACTTACAGCTGATCACATACGGTACATTCACGACGCGAGCGGGTGATCCGCTCGCTGCTCGTCTACAACAGATTTACCGCGACCTGCAGGCTATTGTTGCAGAGTATAAGCCAACTGCCGCAGCGGTGGAAGAGATCTTCTTCGCCAAGAATGCGCGGACGGCTTTCGCAGTGGGCCAGGCGCGCGGTGTGGTATTATTGGCCTTGGCGGATGCAGGACTCTGGCCCGTGGAGTACACCCCTTTGCAAGTCAAAGAGGCAGTGGTCGGTTATGGCCGGGCGACGAAAGACCAAGTGCAAGCCATGGTGAAGGTGCTCCTCGGCCTGGATGCCGTGCCCCAGCCGGACGATGCAGCGGATGCTTTGGCTGTGGCGATCTGCCACTTGCATTCACATGCTTTCCAGAACTTGGCCTGTGAGGAATGAGTCGGGGGAACGATGATTTCCATCCTGCGGGGACACTTAGTCGGCAAAGGGGATGGTTTCGTCATTGTGGACGTCGGCGGAATCGGCTTTCGCGTGCACGTTCCTCTCTCGCTCCTGGACCGGCTCGGACCACCCGGCCGAGAGATCACGCTTTACACCCATCTGCACGTACGGGAGAATGAGATCGCCCTCTTTGGTTGCTCCACGGAAGAAGAGCAAGCCCTTTTTGAGATGCTGTTAGGCGTCCCGGGTATCGGGCCCAAAGTGGCCCTCGGCATCCTAAGTCACGTCTCGCCGGAGACCTTGCGCGAAATCATCGCGCAGGGCGACATGGCGGCGTTACGTCGCATCCCGGGCATCGGCAAGAAGACAGCCGAGCGACTCATGCTCGACCTGAAAGATAAGTTGGGTGGCAGGTGGGAGGTCTCACCTGTGCCCATGATCACCGGGGCAGATGCAGAGGTCATCGCTGCCCTCACCGCATTGGGCTACAGCGTTGCGGAGGCCCGCGCTGCTCTCAGCGCCATTCCAGAAGGGGAGTTGCCCTTGGAGGAGAGGGTACGGGCAGCACTCCAATACTTCGCCCGTGAGCCGATCGTTCCTGGCGGAGGTGTCAGATGAACGCTGTGGATCTCGTGATCTTGAGCATCGTGGTGCTCTCTGGTATTGCCAGTCTGCGGACGGGCTTCCTACGCGAGGCACTGGGTCTGATCGGCTTGATCCTCGGTGTCTTTCTGGCAAGTCGCTTTTACGCCACGGGAGCAGGCTACCTGGCCGATCTCATTCCCGATCCGAATGTGGCGAAAATAGTCAGTTTTCTACTCATCTGGCTATGTATCTGGATAGGAGCCGTCTTACTCGCGGGGATGGGGCGTCAGGCCCTGGATTGGATAAGCATGTCCTGGGTAGATGTACTCTTAGGGGCTGCCTACGGCGTCGTACGGGGGTTGGCAATCGTATTGGTCCTCCTTGTTCTCTTCACCCGCTATCCCATCTTCGGCATCCTCGATGCCATCCGGGCTTCGGTCCTCGGCCCGCTTCTGCTCAAAGGGCTAGATGCCCTCCTGCAACTGGTGCTCGGTAAGTTCCATATCCTGCCCTCGGCCTGGTATGCCATTTCCTGACAGTGGTTATGGCCAACAGAAACAGCGGTGAGGCAATTTATCTCACCTCCATCGGATGTAAACTGAACCAAAGTGAGATGGAATCGCTGGCCCGCAAACTCCTGGCGGCCGGGCACCGTCTTACGGATAACCCCGCGGCAGCCAATGTATGCGTGATCAACACCTGCGCTGTTACCCACGTGGCGACGCGAAAGTCGCGAGGGGCTGTGCGTCGCATCCAAAGGGCGAACCCCAACGCGCGCATTGTCGTAACCGGCTGCTACGCGGAATTATGGCCCGCGGAAATCGAGGGGTTAGGTGGCATCACCCAAGTGGTGCCCAACAGGGAAAAGGAAGCGCTTCCATCTCTTTTACAGCGCTCGCTCGGCGAGGGGTGCCAGATCAGTGCCCCACTAGCCGGCATCATGGGGCACACGCGGGCGCTGGTCAAAATCCAGGATGGCTGTGACAACCAATGCACCTACTGCGTTGTCGCTCTGGCGCGAGGCCGTCAGCGCAGTCGCTCTCCCGATGAGGTAGTGGCCGAGGTCCGCGCCCGCGAGGCCGAGGGCTACCGTGAAGTGGTGCTCACGGGCGTCCACATCGGCGCGTATGGGCGTGAGTGCGGGAGCAGCCTGACGGCACTGGTGCGCCGACTGCTGGATGAAACAACCGTGCCACGCCTGCGCCTCTCCTCCATTGAACCCTGGGATCTGGACAAGGAGTTGTTAGCCCTCTTTGCGAACCCCCGCCTGTGCCGCCACCTGCATCTGCCCCTGCAAAGTGGCTGTGACCGCACCCTCCGGCGCATGGCCAGGCGCTACAGTGCGGGCTCGTATCGCGACCTGGTACAGGCCGCACGCCAAGCGATACCGGGGCTGGCGGTGACCACGGATGTTATCGTGGGCTTTCCTGGTGAGACCGAAGAGGATTTCGCGGAGAGCCTGGCCTTCGTGCGCGAGATGGCGTTCGCGCGGGTGCACGTCTTCCCCTACTCGTGCCGCCCCGGCACAGCGGCCGCCAACATGTCCGGCCAGGTGGAGCCGTCAGAGAAGCATTGCCGCACGGCGCGGATGATCGAGGTGGCAAAGGAAAGCGCGGCCGCCTTCCGCCGTGCATTCCTGGGGCGGGTTGTCGAGGTGCTATGGGAAAGACAAGGATTGCACTCTGAGCGTGGCCCCGTCTGGGACGGTTTGACGGACAACTACCTGCGGGTCTATACAGCGAACGAGAGCGATCTGGCCAATCAGATCACGCCGGTACGAGTTCTGTCCCTCTGGGAGGATGGGGTGTGGGGGGAGATAGTAGATGGCCCGGTGTGATGGAGACGGGTTTTTGCATGGGGCGAGTGCAGGAACTTGAACCTAGGATAACCCACTTAGAAGCCACGTGCGCACTTGAATAGAGATCTGCCATCGTGTCAACAAAGTTCATCGAGAGCATCCAAGTACGATACCACTGAAAGGCTCTAGAGAAATCTTCACCCTGCCTTCTTCCACAACATATATGTCTTCACCCAAAAAATTCCTCAGGGCCATGCCATCTGCCAGTCCCACTGAGGTGGTGGGGATCTGAAGCCAAGCCTGCCGTTCACTATTGTTTAGGATCACCAATATCGTCTCATCTGGGTCTTGCAGTGCGTACGCATAGGTGCCAGCAATTTTATCTACGCATACAGTCTTCCTGACCCCTCGTCGCAGCGCACGGTGGGCGTGTCTCATGGCACAGAGTTTTTTGTAATGGCTATGCAAATCCCGGTCCTGTTCCTCGCCCCACAACATAGGCTGTCGCGCATATCCATGTTCTTCGCGGCCGTTGGGCATACCGATTCCTCTCTCCTGCGATAAACCCACTTCAGTGCCATAGTAAATAATCGGTGGTTGCGGCAAAGTGAATTGACAAAGCGCTGCCAATTTGAGTCGCCTAGTATCTTCTCTCGCCAGCCACAGGAAGCGGTCCACATCGTGATTGTCCAGAAAAGTCGGACGGAGGAAATAATCAGCAAAATAGGACTCGTGATGGGTAATGAAGCTATCAAACTGTTCGGCATCAAGCTGCCCTAGAGCAAAATACTCACGGGCCGCACGCATAAAGAGAAAATCAAGACAACCGTCTAACCGCCCCTCATAGCTTCGCCAGGAGTCCGGATTTTCGATCACTTCACCTATGTGCACTGATTCTGGCCTGGTGTTCTTTACCATCTCAGCGAAATCAACCCAAAAACTGTGTGAAGGGCCAGCAGCGCTGTCCAAGCGGAAGCCGTCAACGTCATAGGTATTCAACCAGTGGATGGCTACCTGGCGAATGATGTAGTCGCGAACTTCTTGGTTTTCGGTGTTAAGCTGGGGCAAAGTTTTCACTCCGAAGAAAGCTTTGTATTCGTTAGGCCAATGTGTGAAGGTGTACCAGTTGTAATAAACACTATCTCGGCCGGCTTGCGCCTCGACGAAAAAGGGGTGCTTCCAAGAGGTATGATTGGCGACGAAATCCAGGATCACGTGCAAGCCCGCCTCATGTGCTAACTTGATGAGGTTTCTCAAGTCCGTCTCGCTTCCCAGTCGTGGTTCCACAGTCAGATAATCTGTGACGTCGTATCCATGGTAGGAAGTACTCGGAAAGCAAGGGGAAAGCCAAAGGCAATTCACACCCAGATTGACAAGGTAGTCCAATTTATCAATGACCCCGCGGATGGTCCCACCATAGAAGTCGGAGGGCGAAGTCAGTGACCTGAAACCAGGTGGGTGATTTCCCGGATAAAAGCGGTCAATGAAAATGTGGTAGATAATAGAATCCCGGACCCACTCAGGTGGTCTCAGCTCGTCCACGAGGTACGCAAAAACCGTAGCCAATGTTGAGTCAGAGACCTGATTATCAGCGTACACACTGCACCCGCCTCTAGAGTGCCAGGCCTCAATCTTATATTTGACTTTGGTCCCTTTTGCTTGTGGTGGTATTTGCCCTCGCCACCAATCCAGATATTCCCACATTAGATCATGCCATTCAGTCCGTTCGTAAGCCAAGGGTATACTAGTGCCGTGGGTAGCCCTGCCACGGCTCCCTTGAGGGTCCGAGCCATCAGTCGTATAATAAAGACTTACCTGATCATAAGTTCCGCTGATGCTAACCACCACGTCCACCGCCTGGTCAGGCAATGGATCAGGAGGAATGATAACGCTCCTGTGGTTCACCCCTCGACGCGTACGCCTTGCTTGATCTGCCGCCCAGGAAGGCTTCCCCCAACCTCCGAAGATCGTGATCTCAGGAAACAGCCCAGCGTCTCGAGAAGCATTACGTTCCATGCAATTTCTCCAAACTCGCGACGAACTCGTACAATTCTTCCACGTTCATCAACCCCGAAGCGCGCCCCGCATCAAGCCAGCCTGTATGTAACGTTGGCCCAAGATGAACACAATCACAAATGGAATGGACGTCATCACAGCCATAGCGGCAAACTGTGGCCAGGGGATAGCCAACTGCAGCCAAATTGACGCCACGGAACCAAAGGCCACGGCTACCGTATAGTAGCGAGAATCCAGTAAGATGATGCTGGCCACTATGTATTCGCTCCAGCACAAGATGAATACGAAAGCACAGGTAGCAAACAAGGCAGGGGCAGCCAGTGGCAACACGATGTGGCGGAGAATTTGGAGCGTTGAGGCGCCATCAATACACGCGTTCTCCTCAATCTCCAAAGGGACGGTATCAAAATATAGCTTGAGGTTCCAGATGCTGAAAGGCAAGGAGAGGGCAATATAGAGTAATGCCAAGCCGCCTAAGTTTAACAAATGTAACTCCCGAAATAGCAAGAAAAGGGGCATTAGTGTAGTTAGCGTAGGGAGGAATTGGATCATAAGTATCATTCCAAGAAGCATTTCTTTTCCGCGAAATTTGCCCCGCGACAACGCATAAGCAGCAGGCGCCGCTAGAGTAACAGTTAGGATAATTGCCGGAAATGTTACCAGAAAACTGTTCCTCATCCAAAGTAGGAACCGCGTGGCGAAAATAACCTCGCGATAGGGCTGGAATGTAGGGTTTAATGGCACGAATTGTGCTTTTGTGGTGACGAATGTGCCATATGGTTGTATGGAAGTAGCTGCGATCCAGTAGACTGGCACGAGGGTGGCAATGGCAACCGTTGTAGCCAAGAGTTGTACCAATACACCCGTGAGCCGGTCTCTTAGCCAAACCCAGCTCATCGTTCCATTCCCCTCAGGAGGCCACCTTGACGGATAATCACTGTAGCAATGATCATTACGATGATGGATATCACAGTCATGAAAGCCGCTTGATACCCGTACTGGTGCGCCACAAATGCGGTTTTGTAACCCCAAGTCATAACCAAGTCAGTCTTTCCCGCAGGGCCGCCTCTGGTCAAGAACCACACTACGATGAAGAGCTGGAAGGTCGTGTTTCCTGTGAGAAGCGCAATGAACAGCATCGCCGGGCGGATCAAAGGCCAAGTGATGAGACGAAAGCGCGACCAGGTTCCCGCCCCATCGATCATAGCCGCCTCGTACAGTTCCGGCGGAACACTCTGCAGAGCACCCAGACTGACCGTCATGACAAAAGGATAAGCGAGCCAAAGCTGGACAATGTGAATTGCCCCCAATGCCAATTCTCCCGAAGTAAGCCAAGGTAAACCATTGAGACCCAAACTACTCAGGAACTGATTGATCAGCCCAAAGTCTGTAAGGAACATCGAGCGCCAGACAAGTACAGAGATGTAGACTGGGATAACCCAAGGGACGATCATCAGGCTGCGGTAGATAGCCGGAGCTCGAAGCCGTTTGGATGTCAAAAGAACAGCCAAACCCAATCCAACGCCAATCTGCAGTACCACGTTGAACACTGTGAATAGCGATGTACGCGACAACACGGCGTAAAACTCACGGCTGTTTAGTAGTTGCACGAAATTGGCCAGTCCGACAAACTTGTACTCATAGTAATGGCGTAGGCTACGGTTAGTGAAAGCGAGGCCTAAATTATACAGTAAAGGGTAGCCCAGTATAGCAGCCATAATGAACAGCGCCGGAGCCAACAGGGTCACTGCAGCCAATGTGCTAATGAGAGGTGAAGAGGTCCGTGGGGACCTCTTCACCTCATAGAATTTTTGGACGACGCTCATGCGACTTCCATTACCTAGTTTTAGCGATGGCGTCTAACACTGCTTGTTGGCCCTCTTTCAACGCCACCTCGGCCGTCTTCTCTCCAGTCCACACCGCGTCAAGGACATCCCAATATGGAGCGCCCCATGCCCAGATCAAGCCCATCTCTGCTCGCTTCGGCATCGGGATAGCAGCCTGCGCCTGTGCCAAAATAGTGAGCTTCACTTCATCCTCCGCAATTCGTGCATCTTCATAGGCTGCTGTGAATGCCGGTGCAAACCCGGCCTCCACTACCCAATCCACAATCTGCGGTGGTGACACAAACCAAGTCAAAAAATCGACAGCGGCCGCCACATCTTGAGCATTGGTCGTCACCATCCAGGAGCGAACGCCCATGAAGGGTCTAGCGGGCCCAATGCCCGTGATCTCTGGGAGCGGAGCTACGCCGAAGTTAATTCCAGCCTTTTCCACATCCGGAAGCGCCCAGGGACCGGTGAAGAGTATTGGCGCGTTCCTATCTGTGAACAACGCAATCTGAGTCGCGTAGTCTTTATCGCTGGACATATATGGCCGTATATTATCAAGTATCCACTGCAGCCCCTGGATGTGCTCTGGCCTGTCAAGACCCACTTCCCCAGTTTCATCGTTCAAGTAGAAGCCACCGAAGCCGTGGATGAACGCAGATACATGATAGGGGTCAATGGGCCAAGCGAGTCCGTACTTACCCTCGTCCGGTTTGTAAAATTGCTTCATGACCCCAATGAGCTCCTCAGTGCTTGTCGGCGGCTTGGAGATGAGGTCCTTGTTGTAGATCATGATCACGGTTTCTGCGCTCTCCGGGATGGCGTAGATGTGTCCTTTGTAGGTTACGGCATCCCACGCGGACGTGGGGAAGGCAGCCCTGAATTCCGGCGTGATGTAATTGTCTAAAGGCACGATAATATTCAAGTCTGCCATCTCGCCAATCCAATCGTGGGCGAAGGTGAAAATAGCAGGACCCTCACCAGCTGGGACCGCGATGCGGAGCTTGTCCTTCAATTCCTCAACTCGGTGACTCTCAATAGTCACATGTGGATGTTCTATTGTGTATTGGCGGCTCACTTTGTCGAAAGCCTGTTGTGCTGCTTCGAACAATGTAGTCCATACCACCAACTTAACTGGCGAGGGTGTCGCTGTAGCTGTGGGAGCAGGGGTTGGTGCTACCTGCGTGGTTGGCGTCGGTGGTAACGGTGTTGGCGATGGCGCCGGGCGGCAGGCAGTTATTACCAAAGGCCAGGTGATCAGGGCGCTCATAACCAACAGCAGCAGATGTTTGCGAAAACTCATTTCTCTTTCCTCCTTGAAGTCTATGCCATTTTCTAAAGGTTACCAAATCCTTATATGGTCTAAAGCGATTAAAACCACCTCCTCTCCCACTTCTCATACTTCTACGTTGCCAAAGTCTTTCATGTACCCCAGGGTTATATGGCCTCGGCCAAAGTTATCTATCTTACCTGCCCCCAGAGAATGACGCAGCGGCACCAGCAGTAAGATGGGGTCCGTGCAGTACATCCTGCAAGATGAGCGTCGCCGCACCCATTGCGACTGCGTCCTGCCCCAGGTCCGCTGGCATCACCCTAACCACCTGACTAGCAGCCGATAAAGCATGCGCTTGTATAGTCTCTCTGATAGATTCAAGGAAGATGGGACCGGTATTGGGTGCGTCAATTACAACGAGGTCGGGATTAAGTAAATTCACTAGGTTGGCAAGGGCCAGTCCCAAGTGCCCGCCTGCTTTTCTCAAAACCCGTTGAGCCAGTGGGTCGCCCGCTTCTGCTGCCTTTCCTATATCTTCCATCGTGAGTGACCGTACGGCTGTAATATGCCTTAGGCTGCTTTCTTCTCCAGCGGAGAGGGCGACGGATATCTCCCGAAGGATCGCTCTGGAGTCACAGATCGTCTCCAGGCAACCCCTCTTTCCACAGCGACATCGCCGCCCCTCTATATCAACAGTCAGGTGTCCGATTTCTCCTGCACTGCCAACTCTCCCTCGGTAGATCTGACCCCCTAGAATCAAGCCGCTTCCGATGCCATTTCTGAACATCACGTAGACTAGGTTTTCAATGCCCCGCCCCGCCCCCCACCAACTCTCCGCCATCGCTGCTAAGTTCGCGTTGTTGTCGGCATCAACACGCTTCTCAAGCAATGCCTCTAACATGGCTTTCAAGGAAAGTCCACGCCAACCAGGCATCATTTCGTTCAAGGTAACCTGTCCCGATAGGTAGTCGTAGGGGCTGGGCAAGGCTACACCAATCCCAACCACTTTGTCCCAATCTATTTCGGCTTCGACGACAATTTGCCGCACCGCCCCAGCAATTGTTTTCGCTAAAGACTCGGGGGCAGTTCGAATCGAAATTTCCTCTATGAGGTGTGTACCAACCTCCGCACGCAAATTGTGGGTTGTTACGGCAAACCCGTCCGCGCGCAAATCTACCCCAACAATACAACGCGCATCATAGTTGAACTCTAACAGAATTGGCTTTTTCCCTCCCCTTGACTCTCCGCGCCCTGACTCTGTTATCCAGCCCTCTCGTAAAAGGTCCGCAACAATACTGGACACCGTAGGGCGACTGAGCTTGGTCACTTTGGCGATATCAACGCGGGAGATAGTTCCGCGCTCCCAAAGGAGATTGAGAACGGTCGCGGTATTCATCCCACGCATCAAAGTGGCGTCGCCGATAGTCGTGTTTTGTTGAAGATTCACGTGGCCCCTCTCGCAGTTAACTCGTTCCAATTCTTTGAATATATTATACTACGAAAAACTTAGTTTGTCAAGTATCCTAACTAAGTTCAGGGCATTGTTTGCGCGCTGTTGGCACGAAGCGGGAGGGAGAAGAAGTGCCCGGAGTGCAGCCACCTAACTGGACGTGCCCGACAACTCCAACTGCGCGATCACCTCGCGCATCAGCCGCGCCGATTCGCGGAAGGCCCGCTCCTCGTCCTCGCTCACGGTCAGGCACAGGGTCCGGGCGGCGCCCTGGCGGTTGACCACCGTGGGCACGCTCAGGCAGACGTCGCTCACGCCGTGGTAATCGGTGAGCAGGCTGGAGACGGAGAGGACGGTGTTCTGGTCGCGCAAGATGGCCTCTACAATGCGCACCAGACCAGAGGCGATGGCGTAATAGGTGGCCCCTTTGCGTTGAATGATCTCGTAGGCAGCGTCGCGCGTTTGGGTGAAGATATGCTCCATGGCCGGGGCGTCGTAGGACGTGCCACAGATGGCGCAGAACTCCACCAGCCGCTGCCCGGCAATGTTGGCCAGGCTCCACAGGGGCACCTCGCTATCGCCGTGCTCGCCGACAATGTAAGCGTGCACGCTGCGAGGATCCACGCCGTAGTATTCGCCCAGCAGGAAGCGGAAACGGGCGGTGTCCAAGATGGTGCCAGAACCGATGACGCGGTTGGGTGGGTAACCGGAAAGTTTCAGGGCCACGTAGGTCAACACATCCACCGGATTGGTGGCCACCAGGATAATGCCCTCTGGGTTACACTCTGCGATGCGGGGGATGATCTGGCGGAAGATGGCGGTATTCTTCTGCACCAAATCGAGGCGGGTCTCGCCGGGCTTCTGTGCCGCGCCAGCAGCGACCAACACGATGTCGGCACCGGCACAGTCGGGGTAATCACCCGCCCGGACGCGGGCTGGGCGGTGGAAGGGCACAGCATGGTTGATATCCATGGCTTCGCCCTCGGCACGGGCGCGGTTCATGTCAATGAGCACGATCTCGGAGACCAGGCCACTCCAAACCAAAGCGTAGGCAAGGGTAGCACCGACATTGCCCACACCGACAATCGCCACTTTCGGCATGGCTCACCTCCAAGCGGTTGATGGAACGCATTATATTGGCTTTTTGGTAACAAGGCAACAGAAAAGGCCAGGACTCAACCTGGCCTTTCTCGCGGGCGTAGTCCGTCTTAGGGGCAACTTTAGGCCAAGCATTGTTCAGCGGCAGTTGTACTGCCGCGCACTTCCACTTCAGCGGCAATTGCCAAGGCGACCCGCAGTGCAACTGCGGGGGCGTAAGAGCCAGGGTTCCATCTGGACTACAGCCACTTGCTACTAACCAAGAAGTCAGTGAGCCAAGGGATGACAGTGTACTGACCCTGATAGGCAGTGTAAGCGTAGTAGATGAAGGGCACGAGTGGCAGCAGGAAAATCGTCCACAGGATGCAAGCCAGCGGGGGGACTATCACGCTAACTACGCAAAAGAACAGTCCGGCCAACACTTCATAGACGATGGCGAGCACCGCCAGACTTAGGGCATGGACCGCATGGTATCGCTGGAAATCGCGCTTCCTGTTCTCCTCAGATAGAAGGACGATGAAGGGCAGTATGAATGGCAAGATCAACTGGGTGAGGTAGCATAGCATAGCCATCAGCCGATCATTGTCGCTAGGCGCCTGGCGTTCCGCCGGTGGCTGAGGGACAGGCTCTTGCATTTCCTCGATCTGTGGCTTGATCTCCTGTTCTTCCGCTTCCGTTTTTGACACACGCCCCTTGCGTTTGGGGGTTTCGGCCAACTCGGCCTTTTCCTCGCTCATGTTATCGCCTCCTACGTATTGTTGTTTCGGTCTATGGCTATTGCATCCAACTGCATACTATACGCATTGGCGGGCAGTGGGTTGCGGTCAGCAGCAAATGCATCTCTTGGCTCGGGATAGCGCAGGCAGTTTGATTTTGGAAGCGTCGACGCTTACTTGCCGCCTGATAGCGTATGTGTTAGAATTGCAGATGGATAAGGATCTTATGGAAAGGATCATTTTCATGGGCACGCCGCGCTTTGCCGTGCCCATCTTGGATGCACTGGCATCCCAATACAAAATCGCCGCGGTGGTTACACAACCCGATCGGCGAGCGGGACGGGGTCGCTCGCAGGTCGTGCCCTCGCCAGTGAAGGAGCGAGCGCTTGAATTGGGCCTCTTGGTGTTGCAGCCATCCAACCTCCGCGACGAGGCGGTAGTACAGACCCTGCACGACTTACAGCCAGAGGTCATTGTCGTGGCGGCCTTCGGACAAATCCTCCGTCCCTCGGTGTTAAGTCTGCCCCCTAAGGGGTGCATTAATGTACACGCCTCACTTTTGCCTCGCCACCGCGGGCCTGCGCCCATCCCAGCCGCCATCCTGGCCGGTGATCGGATGACCGGCGTGACGATCATCCTGATGGACGAGGGCGTGGATAGTGGCCCCATCCTCTCGCAAGCCACGCACTCCATTGGCCCGCGGGATACAACTGGCACGCTCACTGCGTCGCTGGCGGAGTTAGGCGCTGAATTACTACTCAAGACCCTACCGCGCTGGCTGGCCGGTGAAATCACACCGCAACCTCAGTCAATGGAGGGCATCACCTATGCCCCCATCATCCGCAAGAGCGATGGCATGGTAGATTGGACATTGCCCGCCATAGAGATCGACCGGAGGGTGCGGGCGTATACTCCCTGGCCAGGTGCCTACACCTATTGGCAGGGGCGGGTGTTGAGACTGGTGCAAGTTACACCACGAGCGGGTGAGTCGCCTGCCTTGCCCGGACAGGTCATCCGGCTGAAGGACGGCATCGGTGTGGGGACAGGGGATGGTTTGGTGATGTTGGAGATCGTTCAGTTGGCAGGCAAGCGGGCGATGGATGCGGAAGCGTTCGCCCGAGGACAGCGGGATTTCATCGGGTCCAGGCTGGGATAATGGAGACTAGACTTTCGGAAAACAGCCTTGAGGGAAATAGCAAGCGTACACCGGTGCAATTATTGTGTCTGGGGCGGTGGCCGTACAAGGAAGCACTGGCCTTGCAGCACCGCATCGTAGCAGCACGCCAGGCAGGGCTCGTGGGCAACACATTGATCCTGTTGGAGCATGAGCCTGTCATCACCATCGGGCGTGCTGGTGACGCCGGCCATATCCTTGCTGGCGAAGACGATCTGCGTGCCGCAGGCATCCGCATCTATCGCGTGGAGCGCGGCGGCGACGTAACCTACCATGGCCCAGGACAGTTGGTGGGATACCCTATCCTGCGTTTGGCAGACTACGGTCTGGGTGTGTCGGATTACATGCACCACTTGGAGGAGACCATCATACGCACCTTAGCCGACTTTGGGATTGGGGCCGGGAGGTTGGACAACATCATTGGCGTGTGGGTTGGCGGGGCCAAGATCGCGGCCCTGGGAGCGCGCATCGAAGGCGGGGTCACTTATCATGGCTTCGCTCTCAATGTGGACCCCGACCTCTCGCACTTCGATTTCATTGTGCCCTGCGGGATAACGAATTGCCGGGTCACCTCCATGCGCCTGGAGTTGGGGCGGCAGGTGAACATCGAAACGGTGCGAGAACGGCTGACCGCCCGTTTCAGCGAAGTATTTGGAGTGGCGATCGAGCCAACGAGGCTGGAGGAGATGAATTTGCCGCCCTGTGCTGCTTGACAAAAAGGACGAAGGCAATAGAATGAAGCGCCGTAAATTCAGTCTGAGATGGGAATAAAGTACTCCAGGCATTTAGGAGACGATATGACCGAAACAACCACAGCCTACTGCTTCAAATGCCATGCCAAACGAGAGATACAGAACCCCGAGGCGGTTTACACTGCCGCCGGAAGGGCAGCCACCAAAGGTCAGTGCCCTGTTTGCGGTACAACTCTATTTCGCATGGGCGAGACACCGGCCCACAAGGACCTGCCCAAACCAACCGTTGTGGCGCCTGCGGTACGCAAGCGCGCCAAAGGTCAACCACGGGCCTACCGCAGGCCACGCGGTGATGCGAAGATCGTGATCGTGGAGTCGCCGGCAAAGGCCCGTACAGTAAGCCGCTTCCTGGGTAAAGAGTACGATGTGTATGCCTCTGTGGGACACGTCCGCGACCTCCTGCGCTCGCAACTCAGCGTAGATGTGAGCAATGACTTTGAGCCTAAGTACCGGGTGCTGAAAGAGAAGCGGGAGGTGGTTCAAAACCTACAGCAAGCGGTCAGAGAGGCGCGGGAAGTGTATCTGGCGACTGACCCCGACCGCGAGGGTGAGGCAATCGCCTGGCACTTGTTAGCGGCAGTGAAAATACCAGAAGAAATCGCTCGCCGCGTCGTCTTCCATGAGATTACCCAAAGCGCTATTGAGGAGGCTTTCCAGCACCCGCGTGGCATCAACATGGACCTGGTGAACGCTCAACAAGCTCGGCGCATCCTGGACCGACTCGTGGGCTATAAAATAAGCCCTCTTCTGTGGCAAAAAGTGCGTAGCAGGCTTTCGGCCGGGCGTGTGCAGTCGGTGGCCTTGCGACTCATCGTGGAGCGCGAACGAGAGATCATGGCCTTCGTGCCGGTGGAATATTGGTCCATCGCTGCCGAATTGGCCAAGCAGGAGTCTCGTGGGCAGGAAGTGCGGCCCAGTTTCATCGCGAAACTCGTGCGCATCCGAGGGGAAGAGGTTGATCTCAAAAATCAAACTGATACCCTATCCATTGTGGAGGAACTGGAGAAATCCGCTTACTTAGTGACCGATGTGCGCAAACGGGAGCGCCAACGCAAGCCACCCGCCCCCTTCATTACCAGCACGATGCAACAGGAGGCCTCCCGGCAACTTGGTTTCACCGCCAAGCGCACCATGGCCCAGGCCCAAAGCCTCTACGAGGGTGTGGAGTTGGGCCCAGAAGGTAGCGTGGGCCTGATCACGTACATGAGAACAGATTCCACAGCGGTAGCGGAAGTAGCCCAAAAAGAGGCCAGGGATTACATCAGCGAAAAGTACGGTCAGGATTACCTGCCGTCAAAACCACCTGTGCATAAAACCAGGGCGAAAATCGCACAAGAGGCCCACGAATGCATCCGACCCACTTCCGTGCGACGTGAGCCATGGGCGATCCGTGACTACTTGACTAAGGATCAGTACCGCCTGTACGAGCTGATCTGGAAACGCTTTGTGGCCAGTCAGATGGCAGCCGCAATCCTGGATACGACCTCGGTGGACATTCACGCCGGGCGAGTGACAGCGAGCGACTCAGTGGCCGACGCAAACGTGGATGACCACATCTATTCATTGATGCAGCAGATGCCCTATCTATTTCGGGCAACGGGCTCCGTGGTGAAGTTCCCCGGTTTCCTGATGGTGTATGAAGAAGCGAAAGACGAAGATGTGCAACCTGAGGAAGGCGAAGGGGCTATTCTTCCTCCGCTGAGAGCAGGCGAGTTCTTAGACCTGCTGCGATTGCTGCCGGAGCAGCATTTCACCCAGCCACCGCCCCGTTACACTGAGGCGTCGTTGGTGCGTGTATTGGAGGAGTACGGCATCGGCCGCCCCAGCACTTATGCGCCCATTCTGTCCACTATACAGGCGCGTGGCTACGTTGAGCGCGATGGCAAGCGGCTGTTCCCCACCGAACTAGGGTTCATAGTCAATGATTTGGTGGTGGAACATTTCCCGGACATTGTGGATGTGGGATTCACCGCGGGGATGGAGAATGACCTGGACTTGATCGCCAATGGCAAGCGCAACTGGGTGCAAGTGCTGAGAGAGTTTTATGGCCCGTTTGAGCGCGCGGTGCAGGCCGCTGAGGCAAATATGAAGGTAGTGGACCCACCACAGGAAGAGACCGGACAAGTTTGCGAGAAATGTGGCAGGAAAATGATCGTGAAATGGGGGCGTTATGGCAAGTTCCTGGCCTGCAGCGGATTCCCAGAGTGTCGCAACGCCAAGCCCTATGCCACCAAGGTCGGAGTGAACTGCCCGCAGTGTGGCGGTGATCTGGTGGAGCGAAAAACCCGGAAGAACCGCGTTTTTTACGGCTGCGCAAACTATCCGAGTTGCAATTTTGCCACCTGGAACCGTCCGGTGCGCGAACCCTGTCCGAGTTGCGGTGGCCTGATGACGGAGGCAGGCAAAGACAAAGTGAAATGTACGCAGTGCGAGAGCGTTTTCGAACGGGCCGAGGAACCGGAGCGAGAAACCGCTCCCGCCTGAGGTGGCAACCCGAGTTACAGTATTGGATTCTGGCTGAGCAGAATAGTTCAGCCAGAGCCACCATTTCGGGGCTAATGCGATGAGAAAGCATCTGGAGCGCTACCTGCGATATCTGATAGTAGAGAAGAACGCCTCCCCGCGCACGGTGCGCAATTACCAGCATGAGATCGAGGAGTTCCTGGATTTCCTGCGCGCTCAGGGCATCGAGGATTGGTCAGGTGTGAACCGGGACGCGCTGCGCCGCTACCAGGCTTGGTTGGGTAGCCGTGATTATGCCAAGACCAGCGTAAGGCGACGGCTAAGCGAACTGCGTTCTTTCGGGCGTTATCTGGTGCGCGAGGGCGTCTTAGAAACAAACCCTTTCCGAATGTTCTCTTCACCCAAGACGCCCCGTCGTCTGCCCAATTATCTCTCCCAGGAAGAAATGCGCGCTTTGCTCAGCATTCCGGATCTGGGCACGCCCCAGGGCTTGCGCGATCGCGCCATCTTGGAGGTCCTCTACGGCGGAGGCTTGCGGGTCAGCGAAGTCGTTGAACTCAATGTGAGCAGTATAGACTGGGGCCGGCATGAATTGCGCGTGTGGGGCAAGGGAGCGAAGGAACGCATCGCGCTGCTAGGCGAGCCCGCCATAAAAGCGCTGAAAGCGTACCTGGAAGCCGGTCGGCCAGCGCTGTTAGAGGGGAAAGAGACCACCCCCGCCCTCTTTCTCAACCGCCTGGGAACACGACTTTCGGCACGGAGCGTGATGTCTATCCTGCGCAAATACGGCCGCCTAGCCGGGCTCGAGAAGCGCGTGACCCCCCATGCGTTGCGGCACTCATTCGCCACACATTTGCTTGACGGTGGGGCGGACCTGCGCTCAGTGCAAGAATTGCTAGGCCACGAGCAGATCACTACCACGCAAATTTACACCCATGTCAGCCAGAGCCGCACACGCGAGGTGTACCGTCGTTCTCACCCTCTGGCCCGCGACGAAGGGCATAACAACAAAGCAGAAGGAAAGGAGACGATGAATGAGGCTACAGAAACTGCGTAACATCCTGGCCGAGAAACAATTAGACGCCATCCTGGTCACTGACCCCATCAACCGGCGTTATCTGAGCGGGTTCACTGGTTCGGCGGGGGCACTGGTGATCACGCCTTCGCAAGCGTTTCTGGTGGCAGATTTCCGCTACTGGAGCCAGGCCGCACAACAAGCACCCGATTTCGAGTTGATTAAATTGGGGCCCAGCGCCTCCTATGTGAAAGAGACGCTCTACGAACTGCTCGGGCGGTTGGGGGCGCAGCGCATCGGCTTTGAGAGCACCAACATCACTTATGATCAATACCAGGAGTGGTTCGCTCACGCTGAGGGGGTGGAATTCGTGCCCACCAAGGGAATCGTCGAGGGTCTGCGGGCTATCAAAGATGCGGATGAAATCGCCCTCATCCAACGTGCCATCGCTATCTCTGACGCTGCGTACGCGCACGTCAAGGCTTTTCTTAAGCCAGGCATGACAGAGCGCGAGGTAGCCTGGGAACTGGAATCTTTCATGAGAACCCATGGTGCAGATGCCACTTCTTTTCCGATTATCGTTGCCTCGGGGCCGAACGGGGCCATGCCCCACGCTGTCACGTCGGAGCGCGTCATCGGCGAGGGCGATCCGGTAGTGATAGACATGGGGGCGATGGTGAATGGCTACTGCTCCGACTTGACCCGCACCGTTTACCTTGGGGAACCCGACCAAAAGTTCCGCCAGGTCTATGATTTGGTGTTGCGCGCCCAGTTGGCCGCCGAGAAGGGCATCCGGCCTGGGATGAAGGGGACGGAAGCCGACGCGATCGCCCGCACCATTATTGCGGAGGCAGGCTACGGGGAGCAATTCGGGCACGGCCTGGGCCACGGGGTGGGGATGTCGGTGCATGAGATGCCCGGCTTGGGACAACAATCGGAGAATATCCTGGAGCCCGGCAGTATCATCACTGTCGAGCCAGGCATCTACATCCCCGAATGGGGCGGGGTGCGCATTGAGGATATGGTGTGCGTCATCAGCGACGGCGTAGAAGTGCTGACCCAGGCGGACAAAGACCCCGTTATCTGATCTGCCAAGGGTTGCTGCATCACAGTGCTACCAGGATAACGCGCAAATTTTTTGGACAAGTGGGTGCTCTCGACTCAAAATGGCTCTGAGTCCAGATCGGCTCTAGCGTCGCTATTACCCTGAGAGGGGCACACGCTCTCCTACGCCTTCCTGACCTGTTTCGATACTCACGGCGGATTGGATGTCCCCGGCTATTCCGTCAGTGAAGATCGCGCTAGGCCCGATGAGCCACGGCTATCGGGCAGCGGCTTTGTTCATCTCTCTATCTCGCCGCCTTTCGGCACAACGTTACATCACCGGCCAGCAACCGCACTGTATTGCCCTCGGGCGTGAGGATAAGAAGTGCGCCGGTTTCATCCACGTCCCGCGCCAGGCCCACGATGGTACCCTCGGGCGTCATCGCTACGATCTGCTGGCCCAATGTGCTCAGCCGCGAGGCCCACTCGCGATGAGGCAAGTGGCCGTGCTGGAGGGATAGGTAGTGCCGCTCAACGTGCGCGAGGAGGCTGAGCAAAAGTTCGCCGCGATTCACTGGGCGTCCGGCCGCTTCGCTGACACTGGTAGTGTCTGGCGGGAGGCCAGGCACCTCAGCGGGCCGCAGGTTCACGTTGAGCCCCAATCCCACGATGACGTATTCGATACGCTCTCCCCGCACGGCCAATTCGGTCAGGATGCCCCCGGCCTTGCGCTCGTTCAGCAGGATGTCGTTGGGCCATTTGAGGCTGCCGACGAGACCAGCCGTCTCCTCAAGGGCGTCGAGGACAGCCAGGCCACAGATCATCGTCAGTGCGCCAACGTGGGTGGGCGGGAGATTGGGATAGAAGATCAACGAGAGGAGCAGCGACGTGCCTGCCGGGGCCAGCCAACGCCGCCCCAGACGGCCCTTGCCTGCAGTTTGCTCTTCGGCGATGACCAGCGTGCCCTCCGGTGCACCCTGGCCCGCCAGTTGTTTGGCCACTTCGTTGGTCGAGCCGGTCTGGGGCAAATAGATAAAGTTGCGGCCCACGGTGGCCGTTGTCAGTCGAGCCTTGATTCCGTCCACGCTCAGATCGGACAAGGGCACCTCCTAGACGGAGATTAGCGCAGAAGATGGGAGAGGTCAAAATTCGAATACGTTTGCCCGAGGCGACCTGCGACGCTATAATTGAGAGTGCCGGGAGAAATCAGCGAATGGCGGCTACATCTGCGAAATCCCGCTGGGAACTGGGCAGGAGTCGTTAGCAGGTGGTCAGCAGAGGTGGGATATGGATTATGCGCTGAGAGTGAAGATGACCTTGGTTACCCTCACCTTGGTGGCTGCGCTCGCCGCGCTGGGCGCTGTGCCTGCCTCGGCTGGCCAGTCGGGGGAGCAATCTCCAGATTGCGATCGGCGCATCGCCGTCTGGAGACGGCTCCCACTTGTGAATACCCGCCACCGAATGGAATTCGGTGGCTACGCCCGGGATGTAGTAGGGGCGACCGGCCAGTCGCCCTTACTGGAAATCGCATTTCCGGGCGGTGTGGGTAGCGAAATCCCGACCCACGCCGGTCGCCGGTGGATAAATCCACCGGCTGGTCTTGTCCAGTCCCGCTGGGACTGGGCCGCGATGAGCCGCCGTACCCATTCGCAGGGGCGCCGCCCCCCCCCCC